>JBDTXT010000068.1:0-9492 GCA_040006035.1 Pseudonocardiales bacterium
TTCCTGCCCGACTACGACATCGGCATGGCGCGCTATCTCTATTGGGGCGTCGACGTATGGCTGAACAACCCGCTGCGCCCACTGGAGGCGTGCGGCACATCAGGCATGAAGGCTGCCCTGAACGGGGCGCTCAACCTCTCCATCATGGACGGCTGGTGGGACGAGTGGTTCGACGGCGAGAACGGATGGGCCATCCCGTCCGCCGACGGTGTCACCGATCCTGACCGCCGCGATGACCTCGAGGCCAACGCGCTGTACGACCTCATCGAATCCAACGTGGCCCCACGTTTTTACGACCGCGATCGCAGCGGGGTGCCGACGCGGTGGGTGCAGATGGTGCGGCACACGCTGAAGTCGCTGGGGCCGAAGGTGCTCGCTTCCCGCATGGTCAGCGACTACGTCACCACCCTCTACGCGCCGGCCGCCGCGTCGGCGACCCGGATGGAGGCCGACGGCTTCGCCGCCGCTCGGTCGTTGGCCAAGTGGCGCGGGGACGTCGTTAACGCGTGGGCCGGCGTCGCCGTCCTGCACGTCGACTCGCAGCTCAGTGGTGAGTCGCAGTTGGGCAGCGTGCTGACCCTGCGGGCCGAGGTCGCCCTCAACGGACTGTCTCCCGACGACGTATGTGTCGAGGCCGTTTACGGGGCCGTTGACGCCGAAGACCGGCTCACCGATACGGAGTCGATCGCCTTGAAGGCCGTCGAGCCGATGGACGGCGCCAGCCGGTTCGAGGGGGACGTGCCGCTGGAACGCACCGGCCCATTCGGCTACACCGTGCGGGTGCTGCCCAAGAACGACCTGCTGGCCTCGCCGGCCGAATTGGGCGTCGTCGCGTCGGCCTGAGCGGCGTCGCACCACACACCGCCGGCCATCACTCGGACAACCCGCAGGGCGTCGTCGAGCACGACCAGGTCGGCGTCGCGACCCGCTGTCACCGAACCGCACACGTCGTCGATGCCCAGCACCCGCGCAGGAGTGGCCGAGGCGGCGGATGAGGCGGCCTCGATGGTGAGTCCGCAGTCGCGCACCGCACGGCGCACGGCGTCATCCATCGTCAGGGTGCTGCCCGCCAGTGACCCGCCCGCCGCCAGCCGGGCCTGCCCGTCACGGACCCGCACCTGTTGACCGCCGAGCAGGTAATCGCCGTCACCGGCGCCGGTGGCCTCGATGGCATCGGTGATCAGCACCAGCCGTCCTGGGACCTGAGCTACGAGGGTGGTGATCGCCGGGTGCACGTGGACGCCGTCATTGATCACCTCGCAGGCGATTCCAGCCATGAGTGCCGCCCCGGCCGCCCCGGGTTCCCGGTGACCGAACGGCGCCATGGCGTTGAACAGATGGGTGGCCAGCGTGACACCGCAGTCGATGGCAGCCATCGCGTCGGCGTAGCCGGCATCGGTGTGCCCGATCGCCGCGACGGCACCGGCGTCGAGAATGTCGCCGAGCAGATCCAGCGTGCCCGGCAGTTCCGGTGCGACGGTGACGCTGCGTAGCGTGCCGCGCGCGGCGGCAGCGAGCCCGGCGAAGGCGGCCCGGTCCGGCGGGAGCAGGTGTCGCGGGTTCTGGGCGCCGCAGCGGGCGGGGGAGAGGAACGGCCCCTCGAGATGCGCGCCGAGGACATGCCCTGACGGCGACGGACCCGCGGCGACGACATCGGCGACCCAGCCCAGCTGCTGGGTCAGCCTCTCGAGCGGCGCCGTGACCAGCGAGACGAGGGTGCGGGTCGTGCCCCGGCTGCGGTGAAACTCGACCGCCGCGCGCAGGTCGTCCGGCGAAGCCGTCGCGTCATGCCCGCCGCCGCCGTGCACGTGCAGGTCGATGAACCCGGGCAGCAGCCAGGCGCCCCCAAGCACGACGCAGTCATGGCCGGCGGGGGACGGGCCGGCGCCGACGTCGCGGATACGCCCGTCAGCGATCGACACCCAACCGTCGTCAAGAACACCGTCGGGTGTGACCACCCGCGCGTTGGTCAGCAGCATCACGGTTTCAGGCTCGCGATCAGGGTGACTCGGTCGCCGCGATACCAGCTGGTGACCCACTCGATCGGCGCCCCGGTGCTGTCGAAACTGTGCCGGCCGAGCACCAGCATCGGCGCCCCGGTGTCGGTGTCGAGCAGGGCCGCTTCGCGGGGCGTCGCTGGCGCGGTCGAGATCGACTCCTCGGCGCTCACCGGCGCGACGCCGTAGTGCTCGGCAAGGACGGCGTAGAGCGACGCGCCGTGGCGTAGGTGGCGCGTGAGCTTCGGGAAACGGGCGGCCGAGAGGTAGGAGACCTCGACGGCGATCGGGCTATTGTCGGCCAGCCGCAGCCGTTCGATACGAAACGCCGCCGCACCGGTCTGGGTACCGAGCCGGGCGGCAACCGAGTCGTCGGCGTGGCTGCGGACCGCCGACACGAGCTGGGTCGAGGCGGTGAAGCCGTTCGCGTTGGTCTGCTCGGTGAAGCTAGCCAGCTGCAGCGGCCAGATCATCTTCGGCTCGGCGACGTAGGTGCCCGAGCCCTGGCGACGCACGAGCCGGCCTTCGGCGACGAGTTCGAACAACGCCTGCCGCACGGTCGTCCGCGAGGTGGCCAGCTCGGTCCCCAGGTCGCGTTCGGTCGGCACCGGACTACCCGGTGAGAGGGTTTCGATGAGCCCGAGCAGGTGCCGTTTCACCTTGTAGTACTTCGGCTCGCGGTGGCTGAGCACCTCGGCGCTGGGCACCGGCGCTCTCCTCGTCCCGCTCGGAGGTAGCTGATTTGTCCGAATTGACATGGTCAAGTGAAGCATGCAGGATCGTAGTGGTCTAGTCCATTTGTGGAAGAGGTTACCTGAATGACCACCCCAGCCGGCGCGGGCCTGCCGGGCGCCCTGATGGCGGCCGAGATCGCCGAACAGCCGGCTGTCTTAGCTCGGTTGATCGCCGAAGGGGCCGCTCAGATCGCCGCGGTGCGCACCCGGATCGAGGCGTACCAGCCCCGGTTCGTGCTGATCGCTGCCCGGGGTACCAGTGACCATGCGGCGCTGTATGGCAAGTATCTGGCCGAGGTGCGGCTCCAATTGCCGGCCGGACTGGCCTCCCCGTCGACGCTCACCGTCTACGGCGCCCGCCCGGATCTGTCCGGCGTGCTGTTTCTCGCGGTGAGCCAGTCGGGTGGCTCGCCCGATCTGGTGGGTTCGGTCCGGGCCGCGCGGGAGTGCGGCGCGCTGACGGTCGCGGTCACCAATAACGCGTCCTCGCCGCTCGCCGACGCGGCCGAGCACCACGTCGACATCCGGGCCGGCCTCGAGCAGGCCGTCGCGGCCACCAAGACCTACACCGCCGAACTGCTCGCGCTGTACCTGCTGCTCGGTGGCGGAGACGCGCAGGCCCTGCCGGATGCCGCTGCACAGACGCTGGTGTCCGCGCCGCACGCCTATGCCGCGGCCGAGCGTTACCGCTTCACGCAGCGACTGGTGACGACGGCGCGCGGTTTCTCCTATCCCACCGCGCGCGAGGCCGCGCTGAAGGTGATGGAGACGTCCTACCTGTCGGCGCAGGCGTTCTCCGGGGCCGATCTGCTGCACGGCCCGTTCGCGATGCTCGACCCGGACCTGCCGGTGATCGCCATCGTGACGCCGGGCGCCGGGGGCAGGGCGATGGCGCCGGTCGTCGAGCGCCTGGTCGAGTCGGGAGCGAACGTGCTGCTGGTGGGGCCGTCCGAAGGCCTGCCGGTGGCCTGCGCCGGCGTCGCCGAGGAGTTGCTACCGATACTCGAGATCCTGCCGCTACAGCAACTGGCCTGGCGGCTCGCACTGGACCGCGGCGGCGACCCGGACCGGCCGCGCGGTCTGTCGAAAGTCACGGAAACCTGGTGATCCGCGAAGCGCTGCGGGCCGGCACTGTGGCTGCTGTGCTGAGCGGCGCTCCGTCGACGGCGTGGGCACTGATCGCCGGGGACGACGTGCTCGAGCCGTCGCTGGCCGCGGGGTCGATGCTGCTGCCGTCCACGAGGCGCCGGGTGCCGCTGCTCGCGGCTGCGACCGCGGCGCACGCGGTCTTGTCGCTCGGTTGGGCCCAGGCACTGGCCCTGGTCCCGGTCTGGCAGGTCCGGACGACGGCGAGGGGTGCGCTGCGCGGTGCAGTCGGCGGGTTGGCCATTGCCGCCGTCGACTTCGGGCTGGCTCACGCGAGTCATTCGCTCCGCTTCGCCCGGGTCCGGGCCCTGCCCCTGCTCCCGCAGCTCGCCGACCATGTGGCCTATGGCGCGGTCGTCGGCGCCGTGCTCGCCCGTCCGCTCAGTCGCGCTTGACCCGCAGCAGCAGCGAGGTGCGGGCGCCGATCGGCAGGTCCACGCCGGCCTCGGCAAGTGCGGTGTCGGGGTCCGGCACGCCACCGGCACAGGTGGTGTCGATGACGACTTCGTACGCCGTGGCCCAGGGCAGCTGGGGTAGCCGGAAGGTGCCGGCCAGGTCACCGGCATGCAGCACCAGCAGGTAGGAGTCGTCGATGATCACCTGGCCGCGGCTGTTGCGATGGCGTAGGCCCCGGCCGTCGAGGTACATCCCGATCGAGCGCAGCTCGCTGTCGAACCAGTCATCTTCGGACAGCTCCCGTCCCGCCGGGTGGAACCAGGCCAGGTCCTTGCAGCCCTCGCCACCGGCCACCGGGCGCCCTTCGAAGAACGCCGGCTGACGTAGCACCGGGGCGCTGGCGCGCAGCGCCAGCAGCCGGCGCACCAGCAGCAGCATGTCCTCGGCCTCGGGGGTCGAGGTCCAGTCGACCCACGACACCTCGTTGTCCTGGCAGTAGGCGTTGTTGTTGCCGCCCTGCGTGCGCCACCGCTCGTCGCCGGCGACCAGCATCGGGGCGCCGGTCGAGAGCAGCAGCGTGCTCAGCAGGTTTCGGGCCTGTCTCAGCCGGAGCTGCTCGACCGCCGGCGGCGCGGGGTCACCCTCGACACCACCGTTGTAGGAGCGGTTGTCGTCGGTGCCGTCGCGGTTGTCCTCACCGTTGGCCTTGTTGTGCTTGCGTTCGTAGGACACGAGGTCGCGCATCGTGAAGCCGTCGTGCGCGGTGATGAAGTTGATCGACGCGATCGGCAGCCGGCCGTCGTCGCCGTACAAATCCGAGGATCCGGTCAGCCGGAAGGCGAGGTCGCGGACGCCGTTGTCGCCGCGCGCCCAGAACGAGCGCACGGTGTCGCGGTACTTGCCGTTCCACTCTGTCCATAACGGCGGGAACTCGCCGACCTGGTAACCCCCGTCGCCGACGTCCCAAGGTTCGGCAATGAGTTTCACTTGAGAAATAAGGGGATCCTGGTGAATGGTGTCGAAGAACGACGACAGCTTGTCCACGTCGTGCAGGGATCGCGCCAGGGCCGACGCCAGATCGAAGCGGAAGCCGTCGACGTGCATCTCGGTGATCCAATACCGCAGCGAATCCATGATCAACTGAAGCGGGAAGGGCAGCCGCGAGTCGAAGGTGTTGCCGCAGCCCGTGTAGTCCGCGTACCGGCCGGGGTCGCTCACGTCGTGCCGGTAGTAACCGTGGTTGTCGATGCCGCGGAAATTGAGCATCGGCCCAGCTGGGTCGCCCTCGGCTGTGTGGTTGTAGACGACATCGAGGATGACCTCGAGGCCGGCCGCATGCAGGGCGCGCACCATGGCCTTGAACTCGCGCACCGCACCGGCGCCGTCGACGCCCGGCTTGGTGGCGTATCCCGCATGCGGGGCGAAGAAGCCCACCGAGTTGTAGCCCCAGTAGTTGGGCATCCCGCGCCGCTGCAACGCGGGCTCGGTGACGAAGTGGTGGATCGGCATCAGCTCAACCGCGGTGACGCCGAGCGAGCGCAGGTACTCGACGGCTACGGGGTGGGCCAGCCCGGCATAGGTGCCCCGCAGTTCGGCCGGGATACCGGGATGCTGCGCCGTGAATCCGCGCAGGTGTGTCTCGTAGATGACGGTGTCGTCCCACGGCACGTGTGGCCGGTGATCGTCGCCCCACGGGAAGCTGTCGTGCACGAGCACGGAGCGCGGGACGTAGGGCGCGGAGTCCAGGTCGGTGTCGGCATAGGCCGCGGGATGGTCGGTGAACCCGCCCTCGAGCGCGCGTGCATAAGGATCGACGAGGAGCTTGGCTCGGTTGTGGAACAGGCCCCCCGCGGGGTCGTGCGGGCCGTCGACGCGCAAGCCGTATCGCTGGCCGGGTTCGACGCCGGGCAGGTAGCCGTGCCAGACGTGGTAGGTCGAGTCAGTGAGCGGGATCTGTGTCTCTCGCCCCAATTCGTCGAAAAGGCAGACACTGACGGCCGTCGCGGTCGTCGACCAGAGCGCGAAGTTCGCCCCCTCTCCGTCCCAGCTGGCTCCGAGCGGGAACGGCCGGCCCGGCCACGCTCGTTCTACGGGCACGACATCGGTCACGGTGGGCTGGTCGGACGGCATCGCTCGGACTGTAGCCAATGCCGCGATCTCTCAGGCGGCGCACCGACGATTCACAGCTCGTGGCAGGGCGGGCGGTGTTACCTGGGATCAGCCGCTCGCAAGGTCCCTGATGGCTGACGGAGGTGCACATATGTACGACCAGTTCGATCCATACCGCGGCTGCCCGCCGCTCGCTCCTGCGTCCGCACCGGACCTGCAGCGGCGGCAGCGGCGGACCGCGATCGTCGCTGGCGCCACGTCGGTCCTCGCGGCGGCGACGGTGCTCGGCCTGATCTATGCCACCAGCCAGCCGGCGGTCGTCAACGGCATCGGCTCGAGCGTGCAGGCTGACCCCGCGATGGATCGGCAGGGCTCGGGCGCCCGGCCGCCCGTCGGGTCCAAGGCCCCCGTCGGATCCAGCACCACCGCCTCGGCGGCGCAGCAGATCGGCGTCGTCGACATCAATACCGTCCTGAAGTACCAACAGGCCAAAGCTGCCGGCACCGGGATGGTCCTCACCTCCACCGGCGAGATCCTGACCAACAACCACGTGATCCTCGGAGCGACGAGCATCTCCGTCCGAGTGGTGACGACGGGCAAGACCTACCAGGCCACCGTCGTGGGCACCGCGCCGACAAGGGACGTGGCGGTACTCCAGCTCACCAATGCCTCAGGTCTGCAGACAAGCAACCTGGGCGACTCCGCCGGTGTGAAGGTGGGCGACGCCGTCACCGGCGTCGGCAACGCCGGCGGTGACGGCGGGATGCCGAGCGCGGCCCAGGGCGCGGTCATCGCCCTGGACCAGGCGCTGACGGCCAGCGACGCCAACGGGCAGAACCCCGAGCGGCTGACGGGAATGATCGAAACGAACGCGGCCATCCAACCGGGCGACTCCGGCGGCCCGCTGTTCGACTCGGCCAACCACGTGATCGGCATGGATACCGCCGCGTCAGTGGCGCGCCGCGGCACTGCAGCCGGGTTCGCCATCCCGATCGCCACGGCCACCTCGGTCGCAGACGAGATCGAGGCGGGCCGGGCCTCGAGCACGATCCACCTCGGATACCCGGCCTTCCTCGGTGTCTCGATCGCGGCGAACTCCGCGTCTCGAGGGGCGCAGATCCAGTCGGCGCTCGCCGGTGGACCGGCGCAGAAGGCCGGTCTCGGGGCGGGCGATGTCATCACCTCCCTGGGCGGCACACCCATCCAGTCCGGTACCGCTCTGCGGGCCGCGATCACCGCACACAAGCCCGGCCAGGACGTGGCAGTCGCCTGGCTGGACACCACCGGGCAGGCGCACCACGCGACGATCACCCTGATCGCCGGGCCGCCGGACTGAGGCTCGCCTGCAGCAACCAGCGCTCCGGGTGAGGTTTGATTGAGGGCGTGGCCGAACTCAACCAAGACGCGGTCCTGCAGTTCGTCGACGTAACGGTCCGGCGCGGCCCGAAGAAGCTGCTCGACCGGGTGACCTGGACAGTCGAGGAGGACGAGCGCTGGGCGGTGCTCGGCCCGAATGGCGCGGGTAAGACGACGCTGTTGCAGATCGCGGCGGCCGTCATGCACCCGTCCGAAGGCGCGGCCTACGTTTTCGGTCAACGGCTCGGCGCTGTGGACGTCTTCGAGTTGAGGCCCCGCATCGGCTTGGCCAGCGCGTCCGTCGCCCAGCGCATCCCGAACGGTGAGCGGGTACTCGACGTCGTGGTGAGCGCCAGCTACTCAGTGCTGGGGCGCTGGCGCGAGGCTTACGGCCGCCTGGACGTGCGGCGCGCGACCAAGCTGCTCGAGCGGGTCGGCATAGGCGGGCTGGGGGAGCGCACCTTCGGCACGCTGAGCGAAGGGGAGCGGCAGCGGGTGCAGATCGCGCGTGCCCTGATGACCGACCCGGAGTTGCTGCTGCTCGACGAACCGGCGGCGGGCATGGACCTGGGCGGCCGCGAGGATCTGCTGCGGCGGCTCACCCGTTTCGCCGCCGACCCCGATGCCCCGGCCTCAGTGCTCGTGACCCACCATGTCGAGGAGCTGCCGCCCGGGATCTCGCACGTCCTGTTGCTGCGCGACGGTGCGGTGGTGGCAGCCGGACTGGTGCGCGATGTGCTCACCGACGCGCACCTCTCGGCCACGTTCGGCCTGGCGCTGCACGTCGAGCGACGCAAGGGCCGGTGGTACGCGCGAGCCGTCTGAGTGCCGTCGCCTAGGCTCCGGAACGGTCGTATTCACCGAGGATGGGGTACCGATGGCTGAGCTGGTACGCGTTGAGGTCGGCGACGGATCGGCGGGTTCACCGCTCGGGGTCGCCACGATCAGGCTCACCCGGCCGCCGATGAACGCGCTCAACACCCAGATGCAGGAGGAACTGCGCGTCGCGGCGGCCGTGCTGCGCGCCGACGACTCGGTTCGCGCGGTTGTCCTGTACGGCGGTGAGAAGGTGTTCGCAGCCGGCGCCGACGTCAAGGAGTTCGCCGGGCAGGACCACGCCATGATGCTGCGCGACGCCGAGCGGCTCTCGACATCGCTGGCCGCGCTCGCGGAGCTGCCCAAACCGGTGATCGCCGCCGTGACCGGCTACGCGCTCGGCGGCGGCTGCGAGCTGGCGCTGACCGCGGACTTCCGGGTCAGCGCCGACAACGCACGGTGGGGTCAGCCCGAGATCCTGCTCGGCATCATCCCCGGTGCCGGCGGCACTCAGCGGCTGCCTCGCCTGATCGGGCCGGCCAAGGCCAAGGACCTTATCTACAGCGGCCGGTTCGTCGAGGCGGACGAGGCCCTGGTCATCGGCTTGGTCGATGTGGTCGTACCTGCGGCTGACGTGTACCGGACCGCGCTCGCGCTGGCGGCCAAGTTCGCCAAGGGCCCCGCTCTCGCGCTGGGCGCGGCCAAGGCGGCCATCGACAACGGCTTGGACATGGACCTGCGCAACGGCCTGCGCCTGGAGTCGCACCTGTTCGCATCGCTTTTCGCCACCGATGACCGCGCCATCGGCATGAAGTCGTTCATCGAAGACGGCCCCGGCAAGGCCACGTTCACCGGAGTGCCCGAGTGACGGCCCAATCCGCATCGGCTGAGGACGTAGCCAAGGCCTGGGATGACCCCAAGTTGGCCAACGTCCTCTA
>JBDTXT010000069.1:0-9434 GCA_040006035.1 Pseudonocardiales bacterium
TGCAGCGTCCAAGGATCGGTGACGCGGCGCGAGACTCGAAGCTCCACCGTAGTGCCGAACGATTCGGCCATCCTCGCCGCCACGGCATCCAGCCACGGTGCCTCGGTGGCCCAATGGGCGGCGTCGATCAGGGCCATGCCGTCCCCACCGCGTTCGGTGACCGCCTCGAGCACCGGATGGTGCTTCAGATCAGCGGTCAGGAAGGCGTCTGCGCCGGCGCGGCGGGCTTGCTCGGCCAGGGAGCCGCCGGACCCGCCGCAGACCGCCACTGTTCGCACCCGGCGCTCGGGATCGCCCGCTGCGCGCACACCCCAAGCCGTCGCCGGCAGCACCGCGGCCGCGTGGGCCACGAACTCGCGCAGCGGCAGCGCCTGCGCCAGCTCACCGATTCGGCCGGCGCCGCGCCGCCCCGGCACGGGTGAGCCCGCGAGCAGGTCGAACGCCGGCTCCTCGTAGGGATGGCTCGCGCGAAGTGCCTCGATGACCGCCCGACGTCGCCGAAGGGGCACCACCATCTCGACCCGCGTCTCGACGACCTGTTCGATCGCGCCGACCTGCCCGATCGTGGGCTGGGCACCGGCCTGCGGCCGAAACGTGCCGACCCCCTCGGTGCTCCACGCGCACCGGTCGTAGTCGCCGACCGCACCGGCCCCCGCCGCGGCCAGCGCGTCGATGAGGCGCAGTGCGTCCGGCGTCGGGACGAAGACGACAAGCTTGTCGAACGGCTCGTCGGACTGCGGCTCGAGCGGGCGTAGCGCGCTCAGGCCGATCCGGTCCGCCAGCGCGTCCGACACGCCGGGGTAGGCGACGTCGGCGTTGGTGTGGGCGACGAAGTGAGCGACACCACCCCGGATCATCTGATGGACGAGCCCGCCCTTCGGGTCATCGGCCGGTACGCCGTGAACGGGCGTGAGCAACAGTGGGTGGTGCGTGAGCAGCAACTGGGAGCGGGTGCTGAGCGCCTGCGCGACGGTCGACGGAACCGCATCGACCGCGAGCAGCACCCGCTCGACCGGTTCGCTCGGATCGCCGCACACCAGCCCGACGGCGTCCCACGATTCGGCCCAACTAGGGTCGAACCACCCGTCGAGCACGGCGATGAGGTCGGCGAGCCGCGGCACGCCCGCGAACCTACCGCGCCCGGTGAACCCCATGCGGCACCGGATGCGTGACAATGGTCGGCACACCACGCAGGGAGGCGTATCGCAAATGTTGCTCTTCGACGGCGCACTGGGTCTGCTCTTCCTGGGTCTGTGGATCTTCTGCATCATCGACGTGATCACCACGTCCGACGACCAGTGCCGCAATCTCCCCAAGATCGCCTGGCTGTTTATCGTGATTCTGCTCATCGACATCGGCTCGCTGGCCTGGCTGGTGGCGGGCCGCAACTGGAATGGCGAAGCACGCGATCGACTGGCAGGTACCCCGGCACGCCCCGGTCAGCGGCCGAAGTCGTCCAATCCCGACGACGATGAGGAGTTCCTCGCATCGCTGCGTACCCGCGCCGAGGAGCAGCGCCGTCGGGCTCGCGAGGCAAAGCCCGAGGACGAGCCCGAGCGACCGTTGGATGAATCCTGACGTCAGTCAGCTGAGCCGAACAGGGCCTCGAGGTCCGTCCCCGGGTCGGCGAGCAGCAATACCTCGTCGCCCGCGCGCAGCACTGTCCGCCCGCGCACCTGTACCAGGGTTCCGTCGCGGCTGACCATGCTGATCCACGCCGTCTCGCCGACGTCCAGGCCGCTGATCGAGGCGCCGTCCGCGGGACAGCCGGGCGCGACGAAGTAGCGCCGCAGCCCCTCGGGTTCGTCGCGAAAGCGCATGCCCAACGCCCACGGCTCGGGCTCGACGACGCGCATCGGGACGGCGAGCACTCGCGCGAACGTCGGCACCAAGCCCCCCTGCACGATGACGGAGATGAGCACGACGACGAAGATGGTGTCGTAGATCCGCGTCGCGTCGGGCACCCCACCGGTGAGCACGAACGTGCCGAGCACGATCGGGACGGCACCCTTGAGGCCGGCCCACAGCACGAAGATGCGCTCGCCGAGGCGCAGCCTGACCGGCGCGAGCACCAGCCCGACGAGCACCGGGCGCACCACCAGGATGAGCAGGGCCGCCAGGGCGACGCCGGTCCACAGTTCGCCGTCGTGCAGCACCTGGTCGAGCGAGATCGTCAACCCGAGAACAGTGAACACCAGGATCTCGGCCACCGTGCTCAGACCTGACGCGAAGTGCTCGATCTCGCGCTTGTAAGGCGCTCGGGCGTCCCCGACGATGATCCCGGCCAGGAAGACGGCGAGGAAGCCGGAGCCGTGGGCGACGGTCGTCACCCCATAGAGCAGGCAGGCGAACGCGATCGTCTGCACCGGATATAGCGCAGCATTGGGCAACGGCACCCGCCGCATCAGGTTCAGCAGCAGATACCCGCCGAGCGCGCCGAACGCCGCGCCCAGCACCATCTGCAGGGCGAACTCACCCACGCCGGCGGCGACGGCGTGAATGCCGCCTCCGCTAGTGGCGAGCAGGGTGGCCATGAGAGCGATCGCGACCGGGTCGTTGGCGCCGGACTCACCCTCGACGATCGTGCCGGTGCGTCCGGCGATCTCGCGACGCCCGAGGACCGAGAACACGACCGCCGGGTCGGTGGGCGCCAGCGCGGTACCCAACAGCAGGGCCGAGCGCCACTCGAAGTCGAACAGGAAGTGAGCCAGCACGGCCATCCCGGCTGCCGTCACGGCGGTGCCGGCCACGCCGATCCAGACGACCGCACCTGCCGCCGAGCGGAAGCGGGACCAGCCGATGTGCATCCCGCCGTCGAACAGGATGACGACGAGCGCGATCGTGACCAAGCGCTGGTCGACCTTGATCGGCAGGTCGTGCAATGACGGGACGAGGTCGGACGCGACCGCCGCGGCGATCAGGAAGAAGGCCGGGGCGGGCACCCGCACGCGCTCACTGACCCGGTTTGACAGCACCGCCAGCAGTGCCGCGAGGGCGATGACCGCGACCGCGAGGCCGAACGGGATGACGTCATTCACTACGACGTCGGTTCACAGCGTGGTGCCTGGCTTGACGCATGTGACCTCCGGGGTCGACGAGTCGAATCGCCGACCAGGCTTCCCGGCACACCGTCAGCCAATCTACCTGTTGGCGATCCCGGGGACCGCCTGCACTGGTGTCCTGCCCTGGCCGAGCGTGCACACCCTCGTGTCATCGAGCTTCTGGCGGTTCAGGTACAGCGTCGACGCGGTCACCTGCTGGCCGGTGATCGGCGTGGTGTTCGTCGTATTCGGCGGCGGACCGACGAGTTGGAAGCGGACGACCTTGGTGAACTGGCAGTTCGTGGCGACCGATTCGATGCTGAACTCAATCGGCTGGGCGGGGATGTTGCCGTTGATGTGGTCCAGGCCGCCGGCGCCCGTGGAGCCCTCGACCAGGTCGACGCGCCCGTCATGCTGCACCTTGGAATCGGCATTCTGGGCGTGCCCATGGCCGACATTGCTTTGCCGGATCTGCCCGGGCAGGTTCTTGCTGAGTTGGTCTGCCGCCACCTGTTCGTGGGTGGCAAAGATGTCGAACTGGGCGGTGGGCGCAACGCCGTTGACCGCGCCGTCGACGGTCTTGCGTTCCAGTCGGCGCACCACGCTGCCGTCGTTGGACCCGTAGTCACCGGTACCGGCGTACACCCGGGGATCCGGCATGGCCGCGATCGTGAGTCCGTACATGGTCAGTTGCTGCGCGGCGACCTCGAAGGAACCGTCCGGTTGCGCGCTCTTCGAGCCAAGCACGATCACGCCGGGTATCGAGCGCATCACGTTGATCGTCACCGGCGAGTCATGGTTGCCCGCGAGCCAGATCATCGGGGTCTTTGCGGTCACCGCCCGAAGTTGTGCCAGGTAAGCCGGCGTCATCTCGGCCGCGGTGCCGAACTCTGACTCGTCGCCGGTGTTGATGATGAGCTGGACGTTGAAGTTCGCCGCGTACTGAGCGACCAGCGGATACGTGCTGGCCAGGTGCATGTCCGAGATGAACATGATGTTGTACGACGTCGGCAGGCCATCCACCTTGTCGATGCCCTGCTGCAGTTGCGACTGGATACCCGCGATCGCGTTGATCACGTCGAACACCTTGGACTGTCGGGTGTAGTACTGCGAAAGCTGCCCGGGAAACAGCTGCAGCGCGGCGAGCGTGCCCGTGACGCGTGACTGCTTCACCCAATGCGGGTTGTACGTAACGAAGCCGTATCCGCCGATCACCACCATCACCGTGAGCGCCGCTGCGAACTGCCGGGACCGGTGCAGCCACTCGCCGTTGGCCAGTGGCTCTCGGCGCAGGTAGCGCACCGCGAAATTGACCGCTGCCGCAGCCGCGAGCCCGAGCAACACGCCGACGAACACCTCGCCGGCCAGCCACAAGATGATCCACGGGACCTGGTCGGCAAGATCGTCGCGCAGACCGGTCACGTAGGTCTGGCCGTTCTGGGTGGCCGCCGCGCCCAACCTCACGACATCGACATTCTCGGGGCTGAGGTGGGCACCGATCGGCAAGCCGTCCACCCGCTTGAACTCCCAGTTGCCGAAGGTGGTGTCGGCGCTCAGGCCGGACCGGGTGAGCAGCGTCCCCTCGATCCGGAAGTGCACACCACCGGCGGTCGCGTGGTACGGGAACAGGTGCAGCAGGGCCGCTGCCCCCGCGATCGGCAGCCCGATGCGCAGGACCCACCGAATCACGAAGCCGGCGACGTACGCGAGCGCGCGAGCCGGATGACGGCGCACCGAGTGGACCGCTGTGCGAAGTCGTTGTTCTGCCCAGGTGTTGAGCCGTTGCCGCGCGGAGGGGAGGTTCGCGCGGGACTGCGGCGCAAAGGGCAGCTGTCCCTGACCGTCGCTCAGATTCCCGCCGTCGTCCGGCTCATTCTTGACGTCGTCGATACGTCGAGTATGCCAACCGCGGCGCTATTGTCTGCGCATGTCAGACGTTCCCGTCGCGGCGACCATCATCGAGGGTCATGTCGGGCGCAAGACATCCAACGCGCTCAAGATGAGCTTTCGCGACGGCACCGGTGATCCGTTCGCCGTCGCCGTCCAAGGGGCGGCCGACGGCAAGGGCAGGAAACTCGGCGTGCTGTTCGGATTCAAGAACGGTGGAGTCGGCAACCATGTGCTCACCTATAACGACGGCACGACGGTAAGCATCGCTTCGCGAGAGGGCGCCCCCACCGTGTTCACCCAGGGCGGCGACGGCGTCGGGGTGGCGACGGTCCATCGGGGCGAGACCTCGACGGCGCTTCGGGCCGGGGGCGGCGAATTGTTCCGCTTCGCGCCGGACCCGGAAGAAGCCAGGACGTTCGAGCTCTTCCGCATCATCGTCACCACACCGACCGGTGAGCCTGTCGGCCGCCTCGACGTCATGCGACGGGCCACCGGCTGGACCCTGGCCCGGGCCGTCGACGCCGCCTGGGACACCTACCTTTGGTGGGACCACGCTGGTCAATCACTGCCGATCCCCGTCCTCGGCACTCGACTGAGTCTCCAGCATCCCGTTTCGGGTATCGACCGCGACGTGCTGCTCGGCGCTTGCGTCGATCTGGCGATCGGGTTGCGGCCCTACATCGCCGCCATGTCGTGACGCTCGCCGAAACGCGCGACGCCTGGCATCGCGTAGCCGAACACGTCCTCGCCGCCGGCCAGTACGCCGACACCGGCGAGATCTCGCTGCGGCCGGTCCCGGGCGGATTTCAGACGACTCATGAACTGGCTGACGGACGGCGGCTGGGCGTCGTGGGGACCGAACTGGTGGTCCTCACCCAGAGCGGTGCGACCCGCTCGGCGTCAATGACCACGGTGCGGGCGGCGGCCGAGTTCGCCCAGGTCGTGCCGGGCCTGCCGTCGTCGGTCTACCCGCCGGCCACGCCGCTCGAGCTTGACGCGCCCCTACGGATCGACGCGGTGGCCGCCCGGGTGCTCGCGGACTGGTACGCACTTGGCGATCGCGCGCTGCGCCGGTTCGCCGGCGACGTCGGCGCCGACACGGGGGCCGAGCCGATTCTCTGGCCGGAGCACTTCGACGTGGGCATCAGCGTCGACGACGTGGATTACGGCGCCTCGCCCGGCGACAACCAGATCGACGAGCCGTACGTCTACGTGAGCGCCAGCGCGGCCCGGCGCAGCAACGACCCGTTCTGGAACGCGCCCTTCGGCGGCTACCGTCCCAACCGCGACATCGGGACGGTCGCAGCTGCGCTCGCCTACTTCCACGCCGGGCACGGCCTGCTGCTCACCTGATCGCGGCTGGTCGCCGGAGCCCGTGCCGCCCAGCTAACCCACACTCGGCGTCGCAAAATCTGGTCAGGTTTGTGATCCATTGCGCTGCTGCGCGCGGAGCCGGCGGTGTTCGGTCGGGTCGCCTCAGACGCGGTGGCATCGCGCACGATCGACGCTCTCGCGGCGGACGCGGCGCGGGTGTTGAAGGCGATCGACACGGCTCGTGCGGCGGCGCGTTCGGCGGTGGGGCGGCTAGCTGGCGTGCATGCGCCCGATCACGGCGTCGCAGCCGACCGGCCGTTGATCATCGACACTGACGCCACGCTGGTCACCGCGCATTCGACAAGCAGCAGGCGGCACCGACGGGCGAGGCTTACGCAGTCGCGACACGCGCGGTGCAGGGCGCGCACCCCTCGCTCACTCAGCCCGTCGGAGCGTGAGGCCTGAACCACACAGACAGCCATCATCCGTGCGAGTGATCGGTGATGGCGCGGATCGTGCGACCGATTGCTTCGATGTCGAAGGGGGGTAGTCGGGCGGGCAGCTGCCCTGTCCCTCGACGCAGCCGGCGTAGTCCAGGCCCGGTGCGACGACGATCTCGACATCGAACAGCCAGTCACCGCAAAGAAAAGATAGGAAAACGGCGACGGCAGCGAGGTCGCCGGAACGCCCCACTCATCGAGCTCGTCGTCGTCCAGGTCGGCAGCGGGCCGATAGACCCCGGTGCGGGCGACGTACCCGTGTTTGTACGAGTCCGTCCAGCCGAATGTGTACTGAAGGACCTCGTGCAGCTCGTCGAGCGGGGTCAGATTCGGCACGTCAATCACCCGCCACACAGCGGGCGTCACGTCCCGCAACCTCACCCGCAGCCGCGTCGTCACCCCGCCATCATGGCAACCGGGCAGCGACATTGCGCAGGGGTTCATGTTGCTGCTCCTCAACGGTGCGAGACTGTGCTCGTGTCAGCGATGCCGCCGCCTGAACTGAAGATGACGCGCGATCCGAATGACGTGCACGTATGGGAGTTGCCGACGTTCGGACGAGTGCGACTCCCCCGCAAGCCGTGGGGCGAGGTACTGGTCTCTGTTCCAGGGCGGCCCGAGTGGACCGTGTCCAAGGCGGAGCGCCATACCTATCAAGCCGTGGAGAACGGCGCCGTCGTCGCGACAGCCGACCATTACGCCCAGTCGATCGTGTCGGGCGCACGGGAGTGGATCATCCCGAAGACCCCGATGCGGATCTTCAAAGGGCTGGGGCCGTGGATCGTCCTCGAGCAGGGCCGCGAGATCATCACATTCGCACGCCGCGAGTGGGGCTGGCGGCCACCCGGGGTCGCGATCATCGATGAGGCGGCAGCGCGGGCCGACCCTCGACTCACCCTGCTCGCCGCGTGGACAGCGAACAGGTTGAGCATCTCGGTCGTCATCTGACCGCGCGCGACGTCCGGTGGCGGGCCGTCGGCCCTCGGTGCCTTCGCGCGCAGCCACGCGAGCAGGGGCACCGCCTCATCGCGCCGGATGCGCAGCGTCTCGCTGCCGCGACCGTGAGCAACTGAGCAGCACCAAGTCCCGACTGGCCGCCGAGTCCGGGTCGCACGATGGCGATCGTGAAAGACCGGCGTGACCGCAGCCGCGCTCGGCGTGACGGCCTACAGCCGGTTACTGGGCATCAAGTTAGCCGCCTGCACCGACGTCCCGGTGGATGATGCGACCACACCGAGCCCGTCGACGCCGCCGGACGTCGTGGCTGCGCAGAACCGCTCGCTGCGCAATGGGCCATCCGGGCCCTGGCGGGAACGCTGGCCGTGATCACTTCCTTCGCCGGCGAGTAGCAGCCCCCGACCGAGGTGATACGCACCCGGGTGATGAGGTAACTGACCGTGGTCGGATCCCGCAACACTCACACATGCTGAAGGAATCCGAGTAGCTGAGCGTTCTCTTGACCGGGCGGCACTGCTAAGGCACGCCAACGTTTTGCCTCGGCTACCCGTCCGACGCCGGCGATGTGTCGACGGCGTCGCCCCGCCGCTGTCGGTGGGTGTCGTGGGACGCCCTGAGTTCCTCATCGGAGGCTTCCTCGATGGAGATGACGGCGTTGTCCGCATTCGGCAGGGCGTGCAGGATCTCATCGAGCTTGCGCTGAATAGCCAGCTCATCGCGGGATTGGGTGTGCTGGATGACGAACACCATGGCCAGCGTGAGCGCGGCCACCAGTGTCTGGAAGATCGAGTCGAGGCGCGTCGGGAATCCGAAGACGGCGCTCACCACGACCCACACGACGTCAGCCGCCACGAGCAGAAACGCGACCAACGGCCGTGCCGCTACATCGTCGATCATATGCAGTGCCGCGCTACCGCGCCGGCGGTCGGCGTACTGGACATTGCTGGAGTTGGGCTGGCCCCAGTATCGGTTCTACCCCGGGCACGAGACCGCTCGGTCTCATCCGAGTTCTTGCTCTTGCCGCCGCGCTGGCAAGCTCACGACGACGGCCCGGTAGCGCTGCGTCGGTGACTTCTTGGGACGAATTTCAAGGCCGCGCAGATCCCGCTGAGACCACGATCCGCGAACCCATTGCCGGGCTACGAGCGGCGTCCTGCTGGACGGTTCGCATGATGAGGCGTTTGTCCGTAGACGTTGCATGAGGCTCGGCGTACGGTCCGCTCGAGGCCCCGCCGAGACACCTCGGAAAGCCCTCACGGCTCGGGTCCGGTCCGAAGATCGGGGTAGTTCAATGACCTATGGCGTTGTTCACCACTTCACGGGTGCCACCAAAGAACAGTACGAGGCATCGATCGCGGCAGTACACCCGACCGACGGGAGCCTGCCCGCTGGGCAGCTCTTCCACGCCGCCGGCCCGTCCCCGGACGGCTGGACCATCATCGCCATCCACGACTCCCAGGCGAGCTGGGAAGCCTTCCGCGACTCGACGCTGATGCCTCGCATGCAGCAGGGCATCGAGGGCGGGTTCACCTCGCCCCCGGAAGAAACCGGGTTCGAGGTCGTCAACGAGGTCCGCACCTGACCTGGGATCCCTTGGTCCGTAAGCGCAAGGGCCGAGCGGCAACGAGTGTCGCCGACGCCGCGCCTCCCGGAGGCTAGTCGGTGTGGGCTCTGTCAGTTCGACCAGGCGGCTCAACGCTGACTGCCTCGCGTCACGGGCCGCAAGCTCCGG
>JBDTXT010000070.1:0-9399 GCA_040006035.1 Pseudonocardiales bacterium
CAAGGGATGCTGACGTCGAAGTACCTCGACGGGGTACCCGCCGAGTCGCGGATGGCGCGTGACTCGTCGTTGTCGCCGGACCTGCTGACCGAACAGAACCGCACTCATATCCAGGCACTCAACGCACTGGCGGGCGAGCGCGGCCAGACACTGGCCCAGCTCGCGCTGGCCTGGGCTCTGCGCGACGAGCGAATGACCTCACTGGTCGTGGGCGCGTCCAGCGTCGCGCAGTTGGAGGACAGCCTCACCGCGTTGCAGCGGCTGGACTTCACCGACGAGGAACTGGCCGATATCGACCGCCACGCCGTCGACGGCGGGATCGACCTGTGGCGAAGCAGCAGCAGCTCCTGAGGACTGATACGGCGCCGCAGCGCAGCCAGGCTTGGTTGCTGCTGACTGCGCTGGTACTGACCGGGCTGTCGATGCGGACGGCGGTCACCAGCGTCGGCGCGGTATTGGACGACCTGCAAGCCGACCTGCACGCGGGCAGCGGGATCGCCGGGCTCATCACGACCCTGCCGGTCATCTGCTTCGCCGCGCTCGGGGCGCTGACCCCACGGTTGTCGCATCGCTTCGGCGCGCATCGACTGCTCGTCGCATCGCTACTGCTCATGACAGTGGGAATGGTGCTGCGGGCCGTCGTGGGCTCGATCTGGCCGTTCCTGCTGCTCAGCGTGCTGGCGCTGTCGGGCGGGGCGATCAGCAACGTACTCATGCCGAGCCTGGTCAAGCGGCACTTCCCCGATCACATCGGCCGGATGACGGCGCTTTACACAACCGCGCTGGCCATCGGCTTGACGGCCAGCGCCGGCCTCACCGTGCCGATCGGCCGGCTCGGTGACGGGTGGCGATTGGGGCTGGGGTCCTGGGCGTTGCTGAGCGCGGTGGCGGTGCTGCCGTGGTTGCCGCTGCTGCGCCGCGACCGGCCCGATCGCTGCGCCGAGCGTGGCCTGTCCGCTCGGGGCCTGGTGCACAGCCGCACCGCGTGGGCGGTGACGATCTTCTTCGCCTTCCAGTCGTTGCAGGCCTACATCTCCTTCGGCTGGTTCGCCAAATTTCTGCATGCGCACGGCTTGAGCACGAGCACCGCGGGCTGGCTGGTGGCGCTGGTCGCGGCCGTGTCGATCCCGGTCTCGATGATCGTCCCGTCCATCTCACCGACCCGGCATCGGCTGCTGATCGTCGTGCTCAGCGCATGCACGCTCGCGTCCTACATCGGCTTGGCCGTGGCGCCCGTCGGCGGAGCCTGGGTGTGGATGGCTTTGAACGGCATCGGCGGCGGGACGTTCCCCATCTCACTGACGATGATTGGGCTGCGGACCCGCACCGCCGAGACCACGGCCGCGCTGTCGGCGTTCGTGCAGTCGATCGGCTACGTCATCGCCGGCACCGGTCCGCTGCTGTTCGGGGTGCTGTACGGCATCACCGGTGGTTGGGCGCTGCCGCTCGCCCTGCTGACAGTCGCGATGGTGATCACGTTCGTCTCCGGCTGGATCGCTGCCCGGCCCACGTGCGTCGACGATGAACTGGCAGAGTCTGCGCCGTGAGTGAGCCTGACCCGCGGGAACTGCGGCGCGCTGATTTCCGCGTGCTGCGTTCGCTGCCGACCCGATGGTCGGACGACGACACCTACGGGCACGTGAACAATGTCGTGCACTACTCGCTGTTCGACACGGCCGTGAACGGTTGGCTGATCGAGACCTCGGGCGTCGACATCCGCGAACTGCCTGCAATCGGGCTCGTGGTCGAGACGTCGTGCCGCTACTTCGCCGGGCTGCGCTTTCCCGAGGTGGTGACGGCCGGGTTGGCGCTAGAGCGGTTGGGTACCTCGAGCGTGGTGTATCGGCTCGCGCTGTTCGGTGGCTCGGAGGAGCCGGCCGCGGCTGGACGGTTCGTGCACGTCTACGTCGATCGTTCGAACCGCAAGTCCGTCGCGATCCCAGCTGAGATCCGGGCGGCGCTCGAGGGGTTGCAGTAGGCGGGCCAGCGGGTTGGCTCTGGTCACCGAGGCGGGACGAGGCTCGCGTGCCTGACGGCCAGCCGCCAGCGATCGGTGTCATCGCAACGCCACACGTCGGTGTATCGGAAGTCACCCTCGAATGGTGCGTCCTGCCAGGTCGCCCATTGCGTTGAGGACACCAGTGCTACCGCAACAGATCCCATGTCACGAACGTCGACGGAGTGGATCTCGAACTTGTGCACCAGGTGATGGGCTGCCACTTCCGCCATCCATATCTGCTTGGTGGCGGGCGCGTGCAGCCAGCCAGCTGTCGTGATGACGAAGTCCTCGACGAGTAGGTCGGCCAGGTCGTCCCACCGCCGTCTGACAACCGCCTGAAGTATCGATGTCTCGAGTTCGACGAAATCGGGCGTCATAGCGCGAATCGTGTCACTCCCTGCGGAATGGTGAGGCGAACTGCTCGGTTTCCATTGACCCTGCGGTCGATCGGGGGCAGCCTGTGGATTCATAGGAGGTGGGAACGATGGCAAAGTTTGCGGTCTTTTTCACATTCAAGGGCGAGACGATCAAGGGTCTGATGGACAAGCCCAGCGATCGCGCCGCAGTGGTCAGCGGCCTCTGCGAATCTGCCGGCGGCCACATGGAGGCCTACTACCTGATGTTCGGCGCCTGGGACGGCTTCGTAATCGCTGACGTACCCGACAGCAAGGCCGCCGGAGCGCTCAGCCTGGCCGTGAGCAGCTCCGGCGGCTTCGGTCACATCGAGACCCACGAGCTGATCGAACCGGGCGAGCTGGCGGGCATGCTCAGCACCGCCGCCGGCCTCGCCTACAAGGCGCCGGGCAAGTAATCCCGCCCGCACCGTGTACTTGCCAGTCGGATATTTGAACCGACTGCGCAGCGACTGTGTCAGCCCATCGTGATCGCGTCGAGTCGTTCGCGCAGGAAGGCCGCCGACACCACCGGCGGATAGTCGTTCGCTTTGCCCAGCGGCGGTTGCAGCGCCTCGACCACGGCGTCGTGGTTCGCCTCGTAGAAATAGACCAGCGAGACCAGGTCCTCCTCCGGCGCCTCGGCCTGCGGCGGCAGCACCCGGTGCCGGTTCGACTTCCACCGATCACCGCTCCAGCGCGCGAGCAGATCACCGGTGTTGATGGTGAATGCATCAGCGTCGTACGGCGCGTCCTGCCAGCCGTCCTGCTCCGTCCACACCTGCAGGCCGCCACGGCCCGGCTCCCGGTCGAGGATGGTCACGGTGCCGAAGTCGGTATGTGGCCCGATGCGGAACTGGCCCGGCTCGGGCTCACCCGCGATCGACACGGGTGGGTACCAGTTGATGTTCATGGTGTGTGTCGCATGGCCGGTGCTGCGGGTGAAGAAGTCGGGCTCGACGCCTAGCGCGGCGGCGCACAGTACGAGCAGTTCGTCGGCCAGTGCGCGCATGTGGGCCAGGTAGGCGACGACGGCCGGGCGCAGCGCAGGAACCTCGGCGGGAAACACATTCGGCTGGAACCAGTACCCGTCGACTTCGGGATCACCGCTCGGCCGGTCGGCACCCACCGCGAACGATTCCTTGAGATCCGGCGGTGTCTCGGTGCCTTCGGCATAGCCGTTCGCCTCGACTCCCGCTGGCAGCCAGCCGCGGCCGCCAACGGTCACCGCGTACTGCTTCTTGACCTCCAGCGGCTGGCCGAAGAACTCACGCGCCGCGGTGCGGACGGAGTCGCGCAACTGCTTCGGGACGTGGTGACCGCTGACCAGGAAGAAGCCGACGTCCTGCAACGCGGCGTCCACCTGCTCGGCCACCGTGGCACGACCGTCCGGGCCACCCTCGAACCACGGGGTCAGGTCAATGATCGGGACGGTTGAGCGCATCAGTCGACTCCTATGTCCTCGTTCCAGAGCTCGGGGTTGGCCTCGATGAATTCCGACATCAGCTGGTAGCACGTCGGGTCGTCCAGCAGCACGACCTCGACGCCGTTCTCGGCCAGCCAGTCGTGACCGCCGTAGAACGTGCGGGCCTCGCCGATCACGACCCGTGAGATGGCGAACTGGCGGATCAGCCCGCTGCAGTACCAGCACGGCGACAGGGTGGTCACCATGGTGGTGCCGCGATAGGAAGGCTGCCGCCCTGCGTTGCGAAACGCAGACGTCTCGCCATGCATCGACGGGTCGTCGTCCTGAACCCGCCGGTTATGACCGCGCCCGAGCAGTTGGCCGTCGCGGCCGAACAGCGCACCCCCGATCGGGATGCCGCCCTCGGCCAGCCCGGCCCGCGCCTCCTCGACCGCGACGCTCAGCCAAGCCTGTGGATCGAAAGTCATGTGGCGGTCGTGACGGGATCGACTTTGGGCTTGAGCAGCCGGAACAGCAGGTAGTACGTCACGGCCGCGATCACGAAGCCGACTTCGAAGGTGATGTCACCGATGCCGGGATGGGCCTTCGGGATCGGCGCGAGATACTTCGTCTGGTTGGAGAACAACCATATCGACACGACCATTCCGACGAGCATGGCGATCGGGCCGGCCCAGTTCTGGTAGCGCCGGTCTTCGACGAGGCGGTCGATAGACGTGCCGCGTCGTAGCCAACGGTCGGTGAACACGACGGCTAACCACGGGGCGATCCAATAGGCGATCACCAGCAGGAAGTTCTCGTACTTGGTGCCGGAGTCCTTCAGCCCGGACCACGCCACAGCCAGGCCGATGGCGCCGAACACCAGCGCGACGATGGCCCGCCGCAGCGCGAGCGGCAGCTTGATCCCCATGGCCAGGAAGGACATGGCTCCGGAGTAGATGTTCAGGACGTTGGCCGAGACAGCTCCGAGGGCGATGGCGAGCAAGGTGAGATTCGCGATCCAGCTCGGCATGATGCTCGTGAAGTCCCCGGTCGGGCTGCCCGTCGATTTGGTGGCAGCCGTGACCGACGCGGCGCCGACGATCTCCAGCGTCGCGCAGGACAGGAAGATACCGAGGCCGGCGCACAGGGCGACGGACCGGGAGCTCACATTCGGCTTCAAGTACCGGGAGTAGTCCGACGCATAGGGATTCCAGCCGGCTGCATAGCCGAATGCCGCGCCGACCTCGAGCAGGAACGCTCCGGTCGTCGGCAGGCCGCCTCCCGCATGCGCGCCGAGATGCGCCTTGCTGAATACGTAAACACTGGCGATGACGAACACGACGGCGAGGAAGGGAAACGCGAAGCGCTCGAAGATCTGCACCAGGTTGTGGCCGAAGAATGCGACCACGATTTGCACTACCACGATGATGACGAGTGAAAGCTTCTTGGACATGTCCGTCAGCGTGTTGAGCGCGAGCGCCCCGCTGACGCTGTTGACGGCGAACCAGCCGACGCCGGCGGTCAGCGACATGAGGCCTGCGGGCAGCAGATTGCCGATGAAACCGAACGCGCTGCGACCGAGCACCATCTGCGGAAACCCGTGCTTGGGTCCCCAGGTGGACAGGACGGCATGCGACAGGGCACCGCCGGCCGTCCCGATGATGATGGCCAGGGCGGCCATCCAGAAGCTGAGCCCGAAGAACAGGACCCCGATGACCCCCACGAACACGGTGGCGAACTCGAGGTTCGGCGAGGCCCAGGTCCACAGCAGCTGGATCGGCCGGCCGTGCCGCTCGGGAAGTGGGATGAACTCGATCCCGCCCGGCTCGACGGCGACAACCTTGGCGCCGTAGCCGCGTGATTCATCGCTCAGATGTGGGTTCTCGATGACTGACATAGCCGACACTCTCGGGCCACGGCGTGAAAACGGCAAGACCCCATCGTTAACAGCGCGTGTCGCGAGGTCGTGCGCTACCGCTTGAGTGGCCCTGATTCAGCCGGTTCGCCCTGATCTCGGGCTCAGCCGTCGGCCGGAATCAACTGGTGGACGCGCTCAATGGCCGCCAACGCCCCGACGTCACCGGTGCGTTCGTAGACCTCGGCCGCGGTATCGGTGAACTTGATGACGTGCTCGTCGCCGTGCGCGGCCGCGCGCTCCAGCGCGTCGGGCACCGCGTGCGCACCGTCGGACGCGACCGGCAACTGCTCGCGGGGCGTGCCCACCGCCGGTCCGTAGGTCGCCGTGACCGCGGCGCTGGCCGCCCACGAAGCGTTCAGGCTCGCAACCCACAGCTCCCGGGGCAACGCCGGCAGCGTGTGCAGCACCGCGTTCGGCGCGGTGGCGGCGTGCACCAGGAGGACGGGGCTGGCGTGCCCGTGGGTGAGATAGCGCAGCGTCGCCGCGGTGACCAGGTCGCTCAGCAGTCGTTGTGCGTCGTCAGGATCGCCCACCCGGCGCAGCGCGGCGACTGACGAGGGCCAGCCGGGCAGCTCGCCCAGCCGCTCGAGCCGTCCGGCGATCGGGCCGCTCTGGTCGGCCAGCCGAGGGACGCGCTCCAGGGCCGCCGCCGGGTCCGCCTGACCGGTGGGCGCGACCACGCCCGGCACACCGCGCGAGCGAGCCGCCCAGTACGCCAGGGCGTGCGCGAGTTCGGTCACCGCCGGCGGGCTCTGGTCACCAACCAGCAGGATCCGGACGACGTGCCCCACCCGGATCACGCTGTGCGTGGCGCCGGCCGCGATGCCGTCGAGCAGCCGCGGCCACCAGGTGATCAGAACGTTGCGCCACGGGGCCTGCTCGACCTGGCCGACGAAGTAGCGCGTCCAGTCGCCGACGCGGCGGAAATCGCCAAGAGCAGCCGGCCAGTTCTCGTCGGTGATCGCCTCGCTCGGCGCAGGAAGGTCGTCCAGCCGCGCTAGGTAAGCGTCGATCCACCGCGGGACCCGCGCGCCGTGTCCACGGCGCACGAGTACCTCGGCCGCCATCGGGCCGTGGTTGGACATGTTTGCGCCCCACTCCGGCCCCGCGACGTGCAGCCGTTCGTAGCCTCGTCCAGGATCCCCGAGTCCATTGCTCCCCTATGCGTCGTAGTCGACCGTCACGTCATCAGTTACCGGCAAGGACTGACAAGTCAGCACAAACCCGTCCTCCAACTCGTCGTCCTCGAGCGCGAAGTTGCGTCGCATGTGCACCTCACCATGGGTCACCTTGGCTCGGCAGGTGCCACAGACGCCGCCCTTGCAGGCGAAGGGCAGATCAGTACGAACATGCTGTGCCGCGTCGAGGATCGGCGTGTCCCGTGGCAGCGTGAGCGGGGTGGCGCGGCCGTCCATGACGACCGTGACCTGCGATGTCGGCCCGGTCGGCGCGGCGTCGGTGTGCACTGCCAAGGGGGGTGCGATGTCTTCGACGTAGAACAGCTCGCGATGCACCTGCGCGGGGGCGACCCCGCGCTCGAGCAGCACGGCCCGCGCTGACTCCACCATTTCGAACGGCCCGCACAGCCACCAGTGATCGATGGCGTCGACCGGGATCAGTGCGTCGACCAGTGCGGCCAGCCGGGCCGGGTCCAGGCGTCCGCTGAGGGCGTCGGACTCGCGCGGCTCGCGCGACAGCACATGCACCAGCTCGAAGCGCGCCGGATACCGGTCCTTCAAATCGGCCAGCTCATCGGCGAACATCACGGTGTCGGTGCGGCGGTTGCCGTAGATGAGGGTGACAGTGCTCCCCGGATCGGCGAGCACCGAGGCCGCGATCGACAGCAGGGGTGTGATGCCGGAGCCGGCCGCGATGAGCACATGCCGGGCGGCGGTGCCGAGCGTCGGCGTGAACGTGCCCGTGGGGGGCAGCACTTCGATGGTGTCGCCGGCCCGGACGTCGCGCACCAGCCACTCCGAGACGTGCCCGCCGGCCACCTCGCGGACACCGATGCGGGGCCGTTGACCGGCCGGCGCACAGATCGAGTAGGAGCGGCGCTCGTCGCGTCCATCGACGGTGCGGCGCACAGTCAGCGACTGGCCGGGCCGGAACGCAAACTCCTCGCTCAGCTCCGGCGGGACGTCGAAGGTGACCGCCACGGCGTCGTCGCAGAGCCGGTCGACGTCGGCCACTCGCAGCCGGGCGAAGGCGGTGGCCATCAATGCGCCTTCACGTGTTCGAACGGTTCGCGGCAGGCCACGCACCGGTGCAGCGACTTGCACGACGTGGCCCCGAACTGGGACACGAGTTCGGTGTCGGCCGATCCGCACAGCGGGCAGTCCACCGCCGGCGGGCGCACGCCGAGGGCCAGCGGCACCGGCCCGGGGCCGCGGCGCGGTGCCGGTCCAGGTGGTGCGATGCCGTGCTCGGCCAGCACCTGCCGGCCGCGTTCGGTGATGTCGTCCGTCGTCCACGGCGGGCTCAGGACTGTGCGCACAGTTACGTCGCGGTAGCCCGCGTTGTGCAGCCGGGCGGCCAGGTCGGACCGCATCTCCGCCATGGCCGGACAGCCCGAGTACGTCGGGGTGATCTCAACGATGACCCGCTCGCCGTCGAGGCGCACACCGCGTAGCACGCCGAGGTCGTGCAGCGTCAGCATCGGCAGCTCAGGATCGGTGACGGTCTGCGCGATCGCGCGGGCATCGGCCACGGTGGTGCTCACCATGTCGCCGCCGGGTGGGCGCGGGCCACACTCTGCAGGTCGGCGATCAGTTCGGTGAGGGCCTCAGTGTGCTCGCCATCGCGTGCGCCGGCACTTGAGCCGGCCCACTCCCATGGCGGCTCGCTGAGCGTGGCGGTAGCCAACACGCGCGCGAGGACGCCGATGAACTCCGAATGCTCCGCGTAGAGGTTGCCCTGCGACAGGTCGCTGCCGAAGAGCAGGTTGACGCATGGCCAGGCCCACTCCAGCGCGTCCTGCATGCGCTGGTGCGACAGCTCGGTGCCGTCGCCGAGCCGCACGACCCAGCCAGCGGCGTACTCGCGGTGATAAGTCAGCTCGGTGACCGCCTTCGCTGAGGCGGCGGCCAGCACCGGATCGGGCGAGTCGACAAGCCAGACCAACGCCGCGAGACGCCACGTGCTGAACAGGAACAGCCTGGCGATGCACCGGGCGAAGTCGCCGTCGTCGTCCAGCTCGACCAGCCGCACATTGCGAAACGCGGCCGGATCGCGGAAGTAGGCCAGCGCGTCCTCGTCCGGGATATGGGCCGGGGCCTCGGCCGGGCGCAGCGACGGGTCGGCCTGCGCCGCGCGGGTGAGCAGCAGCCGGGCCTGGCCGAGCAGGTCGAGGGCGATGTTGGCCAACGCCACGTCGTCCTCGAGCTCGGGAGCATTGCTGCACCAGCCGGCCAGCCGCTGCGACATGACGAGCGCGTCGTCGCCGAGCGCGAGGCACATCAGCCCGAGCGCGGCGGGGTCCACGCCTGGCGGCACGGTCGTGTCGACACCGGCCAGAGGGTCGTCGAAGCCGGTGCCGAACGCCCAGCGGTCCTCACCGCCGTGGGCGTCGGCGAGTGACTCGTACGCGGTGGTGTCGTCGGACATCAGATGTGCGGGACGTCGTCGGGGATGACGTAGAACGTCGGGTGCCGGTAGACCTTGTCGCCGCTCGGGGCGAAGAACG
>JBDTXT010000071.1:0-9347 GCA_040006035.1 Pseudonocardiales bacterium
GGGGTACTTCTGATGGCCCGCGATCTCCTGCGCTTTGCCACGGCCGGCTCCGTGGACGACGGCAAGAGCACGTTGATCGGTCGGCTCTTGTACGACACCAAGACCCTCTTCGACGACCAGCTCGAGGCGGTGAAGCGCACCAGTGCGGCACGCGGAGACGAACACACGGACCTGGCGTTGGTCACCGACGGGCTGCGGGCCGAACGGGAGCAGGGCATCACCATCGACGTCGCGTACCGCTACTTCGCAACTCCGCACCGGACGTTTGTGATCGCCGACACGCCGGGCCACATCCAGTACACCCGCAACATGGTGACCGGGGCGTCAACCGCCGACCTGGCGATAATCCTCGTCGACGCAAGAAAGGGCTTGCTCGAACAAAGCCGGCGGCACGCCTTCCTGGTCTCGCTGCTGCGGGTTCCGCACATCGTTGTGGCTGTGAACAAGATGGATCTCGTCGATTACTCCAACGACGTGTTCGACCGCATCGCCGAGGAATTCTCTGTCTTCTCGACCAAGCTCAATGCGCCCGACGTCCAGTTCATCCCCGTCTCGGCATTGAAGGGCGACAACATTGTCGAGCGCTCGGCGAACATGCCGTGGTACCAGGGCCCGTCGTTGTTGCACCACCTGGAGCACGTCCATGTGGCCAGCGACCGGAACCTGGTCGACGTCCGGTTTCCCGTCCAGCTCGTTCTCCGACCGCGTTCGATCAGCGGGCTGGACTACCGGGGATACGCCGGGACGGTGGCTGGCGGTGTCCTCAAGCCCGGCGACGAAGTCGTCGTCCTTCCGAGTGGCTTCACCACGACGATCGCGGCCATTGACACCGCGGATGGGGCGGTGCAGGAGGCGTTTCCCCCGATGTCGGTGACCGTGCGGCTGACCGACGAGCTGGACGTCTCTCGCGGGGACATGCTGGCCAGGCCGCACAATCAGCCCGAGGTCACGCAGGACGTCGACGCCACCGTGTGTTGGATGGATGACCGGAGTTCGCTGCAGACCGGTCGAAAGTACATTCTGAAGCAGACCACCCGATCGGTGCCGGCCCTGGTAAGGGATGTTCAGTACCGAATCGACATCAACACGCTGCACCGCGACGAAACGACGACCAGCCTTGCGCTCAACGAGATGGGGCGGATCAGGTTGCGGACACAGCAGCCGGTGTTCATCGACGCCTACGAACGCAACCGGCAGACCGGCGGATTCGTGTTGATTGATCCGCAGACCAACGCGACGGTGGCCGCGGGGATGACCTCCGACCGACGCAGCTGACCGTGCAGACTCCCTTCGGCGATCTGCCCAATCGGCTCGCCGTCGACATGTCGATGGACGAGCAGCACGATTGGCTGCGTCGGCGGCTCACGCGGCGAACTCTGCTGAAGGGCGCGAGCGTCGCCGGCGCTTCCTCCGCCCTCCTGTGGGCGCAGCCCACCCGGACGCGTGCCGAGGCCGGCCAGGTGTACGGACGTCATGTGGCCTACGGTGGCGACCCGACCACAGAGATGATCGTGGGCTTCGCGTCTACGGGCCCGGTCAGTCATGCCGCCGTTCAGTTGTCCTCCGGGCAGTCGGCTCCGGCCGATATCCAGACGGTGCCTGGTTCGCCGGCGCGCTACCTGCGAGCCCGCTTCGAGGCTCTGCAACCGGGCGCCAATTACGAATACACAATTCAGATCGACGGTCAATCGGTTACCGGCGGCTCCTTCAAGACAGCTCCTGACGGCAATTTACCTTTTCGGTTCACCGCCTTCGCCGATCAGGACGTCGGTCCGGATTCAGTGGCGGTGCTGTCGCGAGTGGCGGGGCTGCAGCCGCTCGTCCACCTTGTGGCCGGTGACCTCTGTTACGCCGACAGCACCGGCGCGGGCGGCCCCGGAGACGTGCTGAAGCCACAACGGTGGGATCGATGGCTCAACCAGAACGACTCTGTCGCCTCGCGCGTCCCGTGGATGATCGTGCCGGGCAACCACGAGATGGAGCCGGGCTACGGAACTCATGGCTACGCCGGGATGCTTGCTCGGGTCGCGATCGGCGGATCGGCTCCGCTGGACGTGCCGGTCGCTTCCGCCTTTCGCCTCGGTTCGGTCGGGTTCATCGGCCTGGACAGCAACGATGTCTCCAACGAGATTCCGGCCAATCGCGGTTGGAGCGCCGGCCGTCAGACCGCCTGGCTCGAGTCGACGTTGGTCGATTACCGCCGTCCGAGCTCCGGCATCGAATTCGTGGTGGCTTATCACCACGCCGGTCCGTACAGCACCAGTGCCAGCCACGGCAGCGAAGGCGGCGTTCGGGACCACTGGGTGCCGCTCTACGACCGCTACGCCGTGGATCTGGTGGTGTCCGGACACAACCACTGCTACGAACGCACGCTGCCCCTGCGAGACGGGAAGGTCACCGGTACCGGGTTGGCCGAGGTGGACAGCCGCACCGGGACCACCTACGTCACTGCCGGAGGAGGCGGAGCAGGATTCAATACGCACGGATTCGGCAATAGAAGACAGACCCGCGTGGCCACGCCACAGGGTTCCCAGCTGAGCAGCGCCGACTGGTCTACCGCACCGCGGGGCCTCAACCACAGCGTCCTTTGCGTGGACGTAACGCCCGGGACCGCTGCTCGCCCCGGGCGAATGCACGTTCGGGCGATCACCAAAAACGGACGCGTCATGGACGAGTGGACGATGAGCCGCTCAGCCGGCACCCTCCCCGGTCTTGCCCCAAGTCCGTCGACTCCGTCGTGGCCGGTTGCCGCTGCTGCCCTCGCCGGTAGCGGAGCCCTGCTCGTTGCCGGCGAGCAGCGTCGGCGACATCGCAACACTGGTACGACTGCTACCTGATCGAGTCGAGTGTCGCGAGCATCGCTGCGGTGAGGTCGGGATCGTCATCCGGACGCGCGCGGATTGCGCTGGCGGCCTGGGCCGCGGCTTCGGCGTAACGCCGCAGTGGCGCGGGATCGACACGCCGTCGAGGAAAGATGGCTGAGCTCGACGCGGCGAAGTACACCTGGTCGAGCCCGGGTGGTGCCCACTCGGCGTCCTCCCAGTCGATGAGCCACGGCGGGTTGGAACTGCGTCCGGCCTTTCGCAGATTCCAGGGTGTGAGGTCGCCGTGGCTGCCCGTCCAGTGTCGGGGTGTGTCCAGCCGTCGGGTGACGACGCTTTCAACGAGGGCACTCACTTCTTCGGTCAGTGCGGCACTGGCCGTGCGGGCCGGGCGGTGAGGTCGACTGGTCATCAGTTCGAACGCCGACCAGTGCCAGTCGTCTACCGAGCCGACGTCGAGTACTCGGGGGACTCTGAATGAACGGGTGGACAGTCGTTCGGCCGCCTGACTGATCGAGATCTCCTGAGTCAGTTGATTGGGGTCGCGGCGCAGGCGGACCAGCGTGGAACGTCGGCGGGACGACAGCAGCACGGCGATGCCCGGCCGGGACGATTGCGGACGGTTGTACACGGCGAGCCCGTCGAGGTGGTCACCGGCCACGGTGGTCCACGCAGCCCACAGGCGTCTCATTGTGGGCACGGACACCGGAGGGTCCCAGGTAACTCGCTGTCCCGGTAAGAGGCGTTGACCTCCGACGCGCAGGACTGACCACAGCACGGTCTGCAAGGCGATGGGGATGGGCTTGGACGCGGTGTAGAGGGTGCAGCCGAGGGCCGCCGCACGTCGCGGCGCCGTCGGGACGAGCACGTTGCCCTGGCCGGGCGGGAACGGCAGGAAGCGACCGATAGGCAGATCGTCATTACGACCCGGCGTGCGCGAGGGCATTGGAGCATTCCGATCTGTCGAACAGTCGGGCGGCGCTCGTTGCGACCCCGGCGTCGGTGTTCGTGGGCGGTGACAGGCTACGGTCTTGCCAGCCCTCCTTTACCGCGCGGGGAGCGGTGCCACACCGATCGATGCGTCAAACCGTGGCGCAAAGGCTCGAGCCGCTGATGTCCGACGCTGCCGGTCGTTCGATTTCCTATCCGGCGACGAACTGGGTAATATCTGGAAAGCTCGTGGCCCGAGGTAATCAGTCGGTGTCGTGGGCGGGGAGTCTGGCGGGGGGCCAGTTCCTGCTCCGGGGGGAAAATACCGTGGTCGATGTTCGGGGTTGTGCTGGTCGCGCGGCCGCTACGGTCGGCCCAGGCGAGTCGCGCCGACGTGATCGGGTAATCGCACTTGCCGCCGCCGTCCTGGTGCTGGCCGGTTGTTCTGGTGCGGCCGCCAACGCTGGCTCGGCTTCGTCCTCCGCTGTGCAAGCGGGTGAGTCCACGTCCTCGGCCGGACCGGCTTCGACGTCGCGTTCCGGACCGGGGGCCAAGCCGACCACGGAAACGAAGGCAAGCACGGAAACGAAGGCAAGCAAGGCAACGAGGGCAAACACCCAGTTGCCGGCCGGCTCGTCTCGTGTGCCCAAGGCCGCCATCACCGCAGCTTCCACCCCCTTCAACAAGCCGGCGCGGTATCCGGACGGCATTGCTCTGCAGATTCTCGGGGTCACCCAGCGCACCATCACGGAGACCGGCCCGGGCGCGATGACGGGCAAGCCGAAAACCACCTTCACGGTGAAGTTCACCAACGACTCGCACCGCGTAATCCAACTCAATCAGGTGGTCGTCAGCGTCAGCTACGGTCCGTCCCACGCGTTGGCCGCACCGGTTTACGACGGAGGCGTCAACGACTTCGCCGGTTCGGTCGCCCCCGGCAAAGCGGTGCAGACCCAGTACGCGTTCTCGATACCGACCGCGAGCCTGTCCAACGTGCGCATGTCGGTCGATTTCGACGGGCTGCACACCGCCGCCACCTTCGTCGGCCACGTCTCCGCCAGCTGACCACGCGCATGAACGTCGAGACCGCGGCCGTGCCGCAGCAACGCCGCCGAGGCGCGCGAGCGATCATGGGCAAAGCCGCGGGAGCCGTGTCCGGTCAGCTGACCCAGGCGCTTGCCAGCTTCGTCATTCAGGTGTTTGCCGCTCGTGAGCTCGGAGCCGCGGGCCTGGGTGTGTTCGCTCTGATGTACGGCAGCATCGTGCTCGGCACCGCCATCAGTAGTGGCTTGATCGGTGACTCGCTGACCGTGCTGGCGCGAGGCGAACGGCCGACACGCGCCGCACTGCAGAACTGGTCCCTGATCGTCGCGGGCGCAGCGGGCGTGGCCGCGGCCGCCGCCGGCTATGGCAGCGGCGCATTGTCGGGCCCGGTGGCTCTCGCGTTCGGCGCGGTGACGGCCGTATTCATTCTCGAGGATGCGTTGCGCCGAGCGCTGATGGCGGTGCTGCACTTCTGGCGGCTTCCGTGGGTCGATCTGACGGCCCTAGTCGGATCGCTGGGCTACCTCGGACTCTGTGCGATGTCGGACGTCCGGGCCACGGTGGGACAGTTTGTTGTCGCATTGCTCATCGGCCAAGCACTGGCCGGTCTCGTCGCGGTCGCGATGTTGCCCAGGTACGAACGCCCGATCCCGGCTCTGCGTACGCCGGAGATGCTGCGCGTGTTCTCCTTCGGCGTATGGCGGGCTCTGCAGCAAAGCGTTCGACCCGGTCTGCTGACCGCGGCTCGCCTGACCGTCACCGTGATTGCCGGCGTTGCGGCTTACGGCCAGCTCGAGGCGGCTCGCGTCTACATGGCGCCGGCGCTGCTGGTGGTGACCGGCGTGGGGTCGATGATGCTCCCGATGTGGGTGAAGCACCGGGAAGATGGCTTGGTCCGGCTGTTGCACCGAGCCGACAAGACGGCCGTAGGTCTCTTCGCGATCACGCTGGTCCTCGGCACGGTCGGCACGCTTGCCTTGCCCTATGTCGGCCACTTGCTGACCGCTGGTAAGTATCAGATCGCCGCGGCTGCCGTCTTCGGTTGGGCTTTCTACGCTGCGTCCACGGCCGCGGTCACTCCCTATGGCACCCTCGCCGCCCTGCAGGGCCGGCAGGGCCGGGTCATGGTCCTGCGCCTCGTCGAACCCGTCGTCGGCCTGCTCGCGTTGCTCCTCGCCCTGAAGGGGCTCAACCTGTCCGCCACCGTGACGCCGTACGCCTTGGGCCTGGGTGCGTTCGCATCCGGCCTGGCCATTCGCGTTCGAATTCTTCATCCAATGGCGATGTCGGCCCGCGCATGGACCGGGCCCCGCCACCGCAGAACTGCCAAGACCAAAGCCACCGCCGCAGCAGCGCCGGCCCGAAGCATGAAACCGAAGTCGGACGCCGTCCGTGCTCGGACTCTGAGCACGAGGTAGTCATCACAATGCAGCACCAAACCGGGGGAAAAATGAAGGAACTCGTCAGCGTGAACGGCATGGCGAAGGTTAAGCGGGCGGTCGCGACGATTGCCGGGGTGGGCCTCGCCGGATACGGCTTGCTCCTTCCGGTGACCGCCGCCGGAGCTGATACCGCGCCGGTTGCGGGTACGCCGGCGACGGTGAGCGCCGATCCGCTGGCAACGTGGCAGATCAACGGCGTTGTCTGGAGTCAGGCCGTCGTCGGTAACACGGTTTACGCCACCGGGTCGTTCACGCAAGCGCGCCCACCGGGTTCACCACTGGGTAGCAACGAGGTGGCGCGGTCCAACCTGCTGGCCTACGACATCACCACCGGCAACCTCATCACTTCGTTCAACCACTCGCTCAATGCCCAGGGCCTGCGCGTGGTGGCTTCTCCGGATGGATCCCGGGTGTACGTCGGCGGCGACTTCACCCAGGTCGACGGCATTACCCGCAATCACGTCGCCGCCTTCGTCACTGCGACCGGCGCCCTGGACACATCGTTCACGCCCTCGGTCAGCAACCAGGTCCGAGCGATTGCCGTCAGCGCCTCGACCGTCTACCTCGGTGGTTCCTTCAGCTACGTGAACGGTCTGCGCCGGACGCGCTTGGCCGCGGTGTCCACGGCTGGTGCCTTGTCCACGACGTGGACGCCCTCAGCGGACGACGAGACGGTCTACGCAATGGTCTTGGCGCCGGGCGGAAGCCGGGTGATCATCGGCGGTCGCTTCTCCTCGGTCAACGGCCAGTCGGGCAACGTAGCCGTGGCGGCGCTGGACGCCGGTTCCGGTGCTCTGGGGACGTGGAACTACCACCCGTACCAAGCAGCGAGCGGCGGTTCGTACTCCTACGTCACGGACCTCACGACGGACGGGACGACGATATTCGCGGCCAACGACGGCGAAGGTGGTAACTACTTCGACGGCCGCTGGGCGGCAACGCCGGACACCGGGTCGTTGGTCTGGCAGGACACCTGTTTCGGCGCCACCTACGGCGTGTACCCGCTCGCGGGCGCTCTCTACAGCGTCAGCCACGCGCACGACTGCTCTTCGATCAAGGGCTTCCCGCAGACCAACCCGTGGACGTGGCACCGGGCGCTGGCCGAGACCACCGCACCGGTCGACACCGATCCCACCAACAGCTGCGCCAACTGCACCAGCTCCAACTACGGCAAGCCGATTCCGGGTTCGCTCAACTGGTTCCCCACCGTCAATACGGGCACCTACACCGGCCAGTCCCAGGGCGGCTGGACCGTATCCGGAAACTCGAAGTACGTGGTAATGGGCGGGGAGTTCACGAAGATTAATAACACCAATCAGCAGGGATTGGTCAGGTTTGGCGTCAGTAGCGTCGCTCCGAACAAGGTTGGCCCTCAGGTCACCGCAACAACGACTCCGTCGATCGTGTCGCTGCGCAGCGGTACCGCCCGGGTGAGCTGGCAAACCGCATGGGACATGGACAACGAGACGTTGACGTACAAGGTCTTCCGGTACGGAACGGCCGCGCCGGTATACACGACCACGGCACTTTCCCGGTTCTACAACCAGCCCAACATCGGTTTCACCGACACCGGTCTGACAGCGGGAGCTACCTATAAGTACTTCGTCCAGGTGAGCGATCCCTTCAACAACTCGGTCAACAGCGGCACGGCCTCCGTGACCATTTCCGCCAGCAGCGGCGCCTCGAGCGCGTACAGCACCGGAGTCACCGCGGATGGAGCCACAAATTACTGGCGTCTTGGTGAGAGCTCCGGTCCGGTGGCCTACGACTGGGCCGGCTACGACGACCTGAGCGTCAACTCGGGAGTCAGCCGGAACACGCCGGGGGCCATCACCGGGGACGCGGATACGGCATCGACATTTGACGGGTCCACGTCCGGCTACGCCGCCACTGGTGCTCCTCGGCCCGGCCCCGACGTATTCAGCGAGGAAGCCTGGTTCAAGACGACGTCGACGACCGGGGGCAAGATTGTCGGATTCGGCAATCAGAACACCGGCAACAGCAGCAACTACGACCGGCACATGTACATGGACGAGAGCGGCCGGGTTTACTTCGGCGTCTACAACAACGGCAGCTACACGATCAACACCGGGCCGGGCTTGAATGACGGCCAGTGGCACCAGGCGGTCGGCACCCTCTCCCCCTCGGGAATGACGTTCTACGTCGACGGGAAGAAGGTGGGTAGCAACGGTGGTACCACTGTCGGCCAGCCCTACAACGGTTACTGGCGGGTCGGCGGCGACAGCCCGTGGGCTGGTGCGGCGTACTTCGCCGGGTCGATCGACGATGTCGCCATCTATCCCTCCGCGTTGACCCTGACCCAGGTGCACAAGCACTACACGGACAGCGGTCGCACGCTGGTCGGGGCGTCGGCACCGTCCGACGCGTACGGAGCCGCGGTGTGGAAGGACTCACCGGATACCTACTGGCGGGTGGACGAGACCAGCGGTTCCACCGCCCAGGACTCCTCCGGCAACAGCGCGGACGGCCAGTACAGCGGAGGTCAGACGCTTGGTGTGACCAGCCCGGTGTCCGGATCCACGGGAACGGCAGTGACGTTCGACGGAGCGGGCTCGACGCTCGCCTCCAAGAACCAGATCGCGGGACCCTCCGTGTACACGGAGGAGCTGTGGTTCAAGACAACGACGAACAACGGCGGAAAGCTCATCGGGTTCGGCGATCAGCAGAGCGGGAACAGCTCGAGCTACGACCGCCACGTCTACATGGAGACAAGCGGTCAGCTGACCTTCGGTGCGTGGACCGGGCAGACCAACACCACCACGTCGGCCAATGCCTACAACGACGGGTCCTGGCACTACCTGGTGGCCTCGCAGGGCAGTGACGGCATGAACTTGTACGTCGACGGCCAACTGGTCGGTACCAACGCCCAGACCGGTCAGCAGCCCTACAACGGCTACTGGCGCGTGGGCGGTGACACGGCATGGAACGGCACGACCTGGTTCGACGGCACTATCGACGAGGTCGCGGTCTACTCGAGCGTCCTGTCCCCGGCCCGGATCGCCGCGCACTACGCCGCTTCACCGGCCGGTGCGCCGCCGGCGAATGTGGCGCCGACGGCGTCGTTCACGTCCTCGACGGCGGATCTGAA
>JBDTXT010000072.1:0-9326 GCA_040006035.1 Pseudonocardiales bacterium
TGCGCAGCATCGCGTTGGCGTCGGTGGCGGTGCCGACCGTGGAGCGCGGGTCGGTGCCCACCCGCTCCTGGTCGACGATGATCGCGGTGGTCAGTCCGTCCAGGACGTCGACGTCGGGCCGCGCCAGCGTCGGCATGAACCCTTGCACGAACGCGCTGTAGGTCTCGTTGATCATCCGCTGCGACTCCGCGGCGATCGTGCCGAACACCAGCGAGCTCTTGCCCGAGCCGGAGACGCCGGTGAAGACCGTCAGCCGACGCTTCGGGATTTCGACGCTGACGTCCTTGAGGTTGTTCACGCGTGCGCCGTGCACGCGGATCAGATCGTGGCTGTCCGCAGCGTGCAGCGCAGGCGAATGCGTGCCCGTCCTCGCCGCCGTGCTCAGCGCAGTTCCTGGATGCGGATCAGGTTGCCCGCGGGATCGCGGAAGGCACAGTCGCGAATCCCGTACGGCTGCTCGGTCGGCTCCTGAACCACCTCGGCCTCGCTGGCCTGCAGCCGCTCGAAGGTGCCGTCGAGGTCCTTGGTGGCCAGCAGGATCCAGCCGTAGGTGCCTTTGGCCATCATTTCGACGATGGTGCGGCGCTCGTCGTCAGTGATGCCGGGGTCGATGGCCGGCGGCGCCAGCAGGATGGAGGTGCCGGGCTGGTCGGCGGGGCCGACCGTGATCCAGCGCATTGCGCCGTTTCCGACGTCCGTGCGGACCTCGAAGCCGAGGGTGTCGCGATAGAAGGCCAGGGAGGCGTCCGGGTTGTCGTGCGGGAGCACGCTCGTGTGAATGGTGATGTCCATGACGTTCACGCTAGCTGCGGCTTCGTGGCGCGCGCTTCTCGATTCCTGATCGGTCTGGTCACCTGTTTCGCGACGCACGGCGGCATCCCTGCCGTCGCGCTCGCCGCCTGGCGCTGATAGGTGCTGGGCGGCACGCCGACCAGTTCGGTGAACCGAGTGCTGAAGGTGCCCAGCGACGAGCAGCCGACCGCGAAACAAACCTCAGTGACGCTGAGGTCGCCACGGCGCAGCAGCGCCATCGCGCGCTCGATGCGGCGGGTCATGAGGTAGCTGTACGGCGACTCGCCGTAGGCGAGGCGAAACTCACGGCTGAGGTGCCCGGCCGACAAGTGGGCACCGCGGGCGAGCGCCTCCACGTCCAGCGGTTGCGTGTACTCCCGGTCGATCCGGTCGCGCACGCGACGCAACCGCGCGAGATCGCTGAGACGCTGCGCCGCGGTGCTGGTCACCTGCGCGATCGTGCCACATCGCGCCCGCTCGACCGGGTGCCGACCACCTACCCCACGGGTCGGCTGTCAGCGCATGTCAGCGCCTGCCAGAACACTGTGCGGCCGCTGCCAGCGACAGGCGGCACTGTCTGCGCCATGACATACGCCATCGAAGCCCAAGGCCTCACCAAGCGCTTCGGCAACACGCAAGCACTGGCCGGCATAGACCTGGCAGCCCATCAGGGCACCGTGCTGGGCGTGCTCGGGCCCAACGGCGCCGGCAAGACGACTGCCGTGCGCGTCCTCGCCACCCTGCTGCGAGCCGATTCGGGCACGGCCCGCGTGGCCGGCTACGACGTGGCGCGCAGCCCGCAGCAAGTGCGCCAGAACATCGGCCTCACCGGCCAGTACGCCTCGGTGGACGAGGATTTGACCGGCGTGCAGAACCTGGTCATGATCGGCCAGCTGCTCGACCTGCGGGCCGGCGCGGCCCGGCGCCGGGCGCACGAACTGCTCGAATGGTTCGACCTCAGCGACGCAGCCGACCGGGTGGCGAAGACCTACTCCGGCGGTATGCGGCGCCGCCTCGACCTCGCCGCGTCGCTCGTCGGGCGGCCGTCGGTCATCTTCCTCGACGAGCCGACCACCGGGCTCGACCCGGCCAAGCGCGAGGACATGTGGGACGTCGTGCGGCGTCTCGTTGACGACGGCTCCACGGTGCTGCTCACCACGCAGTACCTGGAGGAGGCCGACGCGCTGGCCGACGAGATCACCGTCATCGACCACGGCCGGGTGATCGCGCACGACACCCCGGACGGGCTCAAACGGGTCCTCGGCGGACAACGGCTCAGCGTGCGGCCGAGCGATGCGGCACACCTCGACGTGCTGGCCACTCTGCTGGGCGAGATCGCCGGGCGGCGGCCGGAACGCGAGGGACGCGACACGCTGACCGTCGCCGTCGACGGCGACGACGTACTCGCGGCAACGGTAAGCAGATTGCACTCCGCCGGCATCCGCGTCACCGAGCTCTCACTGCACCTGCCGAGCCTGGACGAAGTGTTCTTCACCCTGACCGGCACCCGCACCGCCGCCGACACCGACACCGAAGAGGAGGCCGTGGCATGAGCACCACCCTTGCCCCACCCAAGGCGTCACCCGTCGCCCATGAGGATGTGCTTGCGCCACCGCGACTGCGCAACCTGCGCCACGCGGTGGTCCTGGCCAAGCGCAACCTGATCAAGACCTGGCGCACGCCCGAGCAGCTCATCGACGTGACGATCCAGCCGGTCATCTTCCTGCTGCTGTTCGTCTACGTATTCGGTGGTGCGATCAGCGGCGGTTCACGGCACGACTACCTGCAGTTCCTGCTGCCGGGGCTGCTCGGTCAGGGCATAGCGCTGGGCAGCATCGCGCTCGGGCAGAACATGAACTCCGACATCGAGAAGGGAGTGTTCGACCGGTTCCGCTCGCTGCCGATCGCCCGATCGGCGCCCCTGGTCGGTGCGGTGTTCGCCGATTTCTTCCGTTACCTCATCCTGTGCCTGATCTATATCGGCTTCGGCTACGTGATCGGGTTCCGGATCGAGACCAGCGCGCTGGCGGCACTGGCTGCGGTCGGGCTGTCCATCGCGTTCGCCCTGTGTTTCTGCTGGATCTCGATCTGGGTGGGGATGAAGGCACGGACGCCGGGGTCGGTGCAGGGAGTCATGTTCCTGCTCGTGCTGCCGCTGTCCTTCGGCAGCAACACCTTTGTGGCGACGTCCACGATGCCCGGCTGGCTGCAGGCCTTCGTGAAGGTCAACCCGATCTCGCACCTGGTCGGTGCGGTGCGTGGGCTGACGGTGGGCGCTCCGATCGCCTCGGACGTGGTGTGGACCGTGGGTTGGATGGCCGCCCTGTTGGCGATCTTCGTCCCGCTGGCGCTGCGGGCCTACCGACGTCGCGCCTGAGGAAAACTGGGTCGCAGGCTCTCGATCGCGGCATCGCGATCGAGAGCCCGCCCGCGTTCGTAGGCCAACTCGAATCGAACGTCGCCGAGGCCGGCGCGCAGCCGGCTGGCGAGCGCCGCGATGTCGGGCTGCGTGGCGTCGTCGGTGCCGCGCACCTGGGCTGCCGCCCCTAGGCACTCAGCGGCGGCGACGAGGTCGTCGTAGTGCTCGGCGAACAGTGCAGTGGTGATGCCGACGGATGCGACTATCGGCATGTCGCGGGTGCCGAGCGCAGCGTCGTAGGCGCGCACGACATGCTCGCGCGCGCTGTCGATCTCGCCGTCGAGCAATGCATGCCTGGCCGCCACCGTCATGGCGAGCGCCACGCCGTGGCTCTGCAGCGGATGGGCCGGCGGCATGGTCGCGATCCGATCGAGAGCATCGTCACGCAGCCGTCTGGATTCGGCCAGATCGCCGGTGCGCCGCGCGATGTCGGCCAGCAGGACTCGACCGAACAAGGCATCCAAGTTCGATCCCGTCGCCTCGCTGATCGCGTTGCCGACCCGGGCGAGATCCGCCGCTGAGGCGAGGTCGCCCCGGCGGACGTGCACCTCGGCCAGCCGCAGATGCAGCCAGGCCGCGTCGTCGTGCGCCCCCATCTCGCCGACCAGCCGAAGCGCCTCGTCGTAGTTCGCCGCCGCCGTGTCGAGATCGCCCTCGTTCATGTTGAGCAGGGCGACCACCTGCAGGCAGCTCGCCAGCCCCCAGCGCTCACCGAGCTGCTCGAAGGCCGTCTGCGCCAGCTCGATGCTGGCGCGCATGGTCGCGACGTCACCGCGGTTCTCGGCGACGGTGGCGCGCAGCATCAGCGCTGACGCGACGATCCACGCGTCCTGCGAATCGAGGGCGGCCGCAATCCCGCGGTCCAGACCCGACGTGTCGTCGGAGAACATCGAGACGACCGGGCGCATCAGCGCGAGCATCGGATAGCGCACGCTGTCGGCCCGCTCGAAGTCGGCACCCATGCCGGCCAGTTGCGTCAATCCCCGCTCGACCTGCTCAGCGGCGGGGGTGTGGACCGCGGCCGAGGTGATTGCCAGCATCGAGCTTACGAGCAGGCGCAGGTCGGGGTCAGCCTCGCCCTCGGCGTCGAGCGCGAACCCGAGCCAGGTCATCGCGTCGGTGTTGGCGCCGATGAACATCCAATAGCCACCCATGCTGGCCGCGATCTGCATCGCCGCCTGGGCGTGGCCTTCGTCGGCCAGGTAGCGCAGCGCGGCCAGCACGTTGTCGCGGTCGGCCTCGAGCCGCCGCATCCAGGGCAGCTGATCGGCCGTGCGCAGATGGCTGTCTGCGACACGCACCAACTCGGCGAAGAACTGCGCGTGCCGCAGCCGGATGCCGGCAAGTTCGTGCCGCTCAGCGAGCCGCTCGACCCCGTATTCGCGGATGGTCTCGAGCATCCGCAACCGCGTCCCGTCAGCGACCGGCTGCAGCAAGGACTTGTCCACCAGCGAGGCCAACAGATCGTCGATCTCGTCGGCACCGACACCATCATCGGCGCAGACCGCCGCCGCGCTCGGCGACGTCACCCCGGCGGGGAATACCGCGAGCCGCTCGGCCAGCAGTCGCTCGGATGGCGAGAGCAGCTCCCAGCTCCACTCGACTACTGCCCGCAGGGTGCGATGGCGCGGCACGGCCGTGCGACTGCCGCCAGTGAGCAGCCGGAACCGGTCCGAGAGGCGAGTGGCGACCTCGGCCAACGGCAGCGTGCGTAGCCGGGCGGCAGCCAGTTCGATCGCCAGCGGCAAGCCGTCGAGGCGGCGGACGATCTCGATCACCGTTGCCACCGACGTGTCGTCGACGGCGAAATCCGGGCTGACGGCCGTGGCGCGATCGGCGAACAGGCGGACGGCAGGGAAACCGAGAGCGTCCACGGCCTGCGCATCGGCCGCCGGTTGGCCGAGCGGTGGCACCACGAGCAGCGTCTCGCCGACGATGCCGAGTGGCTCGCGGCTGGTGGCCAGGATGCGCAGTGCCGGGCACTGGGCCAGCAACTGGTCGGCCAGGCGGGCACTGGCCTCGACCAGGTGCTCGCAGTTGTCCAGCACGATCACGGCCCGCTTGCCGGCCAGGGCATCGAGCAGTCTGCTGGTTGCGTCGCCGGTCGAGAGCTGGGTGCGCCGATCGAGCAGGTGGGCCTCACGCAGGCCGAGCGAGCCCAGCACGGTCTGCGGCAGGTCGGCGGCGTCGGTGACCGGGGCCAGTTCGACCAGCCAGACGCCGTCGGGTGCACCGTCGACGATCTGGGCCGCGGCCTCGCTGGCCAGCCGGGTCTTGCCTGCACCGCCGGGACCGACGAGGGTGACCAGCCGATTCGCCTCGAGCACCTTGCCGATTCGGGCCACTTCGTCCTCGCGGCCGACGAAGCTCGTCAGCTGGGCCTTCAGGTTGCTGCGCTGCGCCGGGCGGGGCTCGGCGGCACCCGACTCGATCTCGCCACGAAGTACCGCGAGGTGCGCCGCCTGCAATTGCGGCGATGGGTCGATGCCGAGCTCGTCGGCCAGCCGCATGCGCATGCGTTCGTAGGTCTGCAGGGCCTGCGCCTGCCGTCCCGTTGCGGCGAGTGCGGTCATGAACAGCGCCGCCAGCCGCTCGTTCAGCGGGTGCTCGCCGGCGAGCGCATCCAGCTCAGCCGTGACCGCCGCCGCGTGGCCGAGCAACAGCTCGGCGTCGATGCGGTCCAGTTGGACTGCGAGCCGCAGGTCGGTCAGGCGGGTGAGCGCAGCAACGGCGACCTCGCCGACCTCATCCAGCATCGGACCGCGCCAGAGAGCCAGCGCCCCGGCCAGCAGCCGGGCCGCACCGGCCGAGTCACCGGCTCGCAGGGCGGCCGCTCCGTCGCCGGCGGCACGTTCGAAGCGATAGGCGTCGATGTCGTCCCGGTTGACTCGCAGGCGATAGCCCGCCGGTGACTGGACGACCGTTTCGGCGCCACCCAGGACGCGCCGCAGCCGCGACACCAGGGTCTGCAGAGCATTCGTCTCGTCGGCCGGTGGCCGCTCACCCCAGACCGCGTCAGTCAGGTTGGCCACACTCACCGGGCGGCCCGGGTCGAGGATCAGGCGGACCAGCAGAGCACGCAGCCGGGCGCCGGTGACCTCGACCGGCCGGCCGTCGTCGTCGTTCACCTCGAGGGGCCCCAGGATTCCCACTTGCACCCGATCACTCTTGCACGCGGGTGCGGCGAGACGTTTCGAGTGGGCAGGATGGGCGGCATGCACAGTGACACGATCACAATCCGAACCGGCGAGCGCCCGCGAGTGCACGACCTGAGCAGCGATTGCGCCGATTTCGTCAAGACGGAGCGAGACGGATTGCTCAGCGTCTTCGTCCCGCACGCGACCGCCGGGCTGGCGATCATCGAGACCGGTGCCGGCAGCGATGGGGACCTGCTGGCGGCACTCGAGCAATTGCTGCCGCGCGACGGCGGCTGGCTACACCGCCACGGCTCCCCCGGTCACGGCCGTGATCATGTGCTGCCGGCGATCATCGCGCCCTCGATCACCGTCCCGGTGCTGGACGGACGGATGCAGCTCGGCACCTGGCAGTCGATCTGCCTGGTCGACACCAACGTCGACAATGCCGAACGGGAGGTGCGCCTGTCCTTCCTCGCCGGGTGAAGCCGAACGGGTCAGCCGGTCTCAGCCTGCGACGGCAGCATCGCGTTGTGCTCGATCAGATCCAGAACTCCGCATCCGGCTGGGCGATCTCGATGGCGCCGGCGAATGCGCCGGCGGCCTCGTCGGCTGCCCCCTGCCGCGATCCCCAGGGCGGCACATGCGTGACGATCAGCCGGTCGACTCCCGCCCGGTCGGCATGCTGGCCGGCCTGCTTGCCGGTGAGGTGCAGATCCGGGATGTACTCCTCGTCCGGCCCGATGGACGCCTCGCACAACAGCACGTCGGCGCCGTGGGCAAGCGAGATCAACGCGTCGGACTCCCCGGTGTCGGCGGAGTACACGAGCGTCCGGTCGCCGTGGGTGATGCGTACGGCGTTCGTCGGCACCGGGTGGTTCGCCGGCGCGAACGACAACGCCAGCGGGCCGAGTTCACCGCTGGCCGGCGTGGAGAACCGGAAGAGCTCGTGCAGGCCGAGCTTGCGGGCGTAGGGGTCATAGGCCGCCTCGAGCCGGTCGCGCGTCCCGGCCGGGCCGATCAGCGGGATCCGGCCGTCCGGGTCGCGGACCCGGTATCCCGCCGCGCCGTAACGCAACGCGACGATGTAGGCGGTGAGGTCGATGCAGTGATCGGCGTGCAGGTGCGACACCACGATGGCGTCCACGGCTCCGGGGTCGGCGTAACGCTGCAATGCCCCGAAGGCGCCGTGACCGAGGTCGAGCACCAGCCGGTAGCCGTCGGCCTCGATCAGGTATCCCGATGCCGGTGAGTCGGGTCCGGGCATGCTGCCCGAGCAACCGAGCACGGTCAGCTTCACCGAACACCTCCGTAGGCCGGCGCCACCGCCGCGAGATCCGGACCGAGGAACCGGTGGCGAAGACGGGTGAACGATTCGGCCGAGCCGGTGGCGCGGAAGGTGTGGACCGGGTCGGGCGCGTTGTCGGGGCGCAACAGATCGGCCTCGGTCAGCACCCGGTACACATCCTTGGCTGTCTCTTCCGCGCTGGACACCAGCGTGACCGAGTCGCCCATGACGACCGACAACAGCCCGGTGAGCAGCGGATAGTGCGTGCAGCCAAGCACCAGCGTGTCGACGCCGGCCGCGTTGAGCGGCGACAGGTAGGACTCGGCCAGGCCGAGCAGTTGCCGCCCGCTGGTAACGCCGCGCTCGACGAATTCGGCGAAGCGCGGACAGGCCGCGCTCGTCACCGAGATCCCCGGCGCCGCGGCGAAGGCGTCCTCGTAGGCTGCGCTGGTCACGGTGGCGACCGTACCGATCACGCCGACCCGGCCGTTGCGGGTGCCCGCCACCGCGCGGCGCACCGCGGGCAGGATCACCTCGACGACCGGCACGTCGTAGCGTTCGCGGGCATCGCGCAGGCAGGCGGCGCTGGCGCTGTTGCAGGCGATGACCAAGGCCTTCACGCCCGAGGACACCAGATCGTCCATCAGGCGCAGGGCGTGCGCGCGGACCTCGGCGATCGGCTTTGGCCCGTACGGGCCGTTGGCGGTGTCGCCGACGTAGTGCAGCGACTCATGGGGCAGTTGGTCGAGAACTGCGCGTGCGACCGTCAGCCCGCCGACTCCCGAATCGACCATGCCGATGGGCGCGTCGACGTCGCGAATGAGCACCGCGTCAGGATACGGCTGGCGTCGATCCGAACGGACGCTTGGGCGGAGCAGTTCGCCGGGGATGGAGCACCGCGCCCGCGGCCACCCCGGCCACAAAGCCGCACACGTGCCCCTGCCACGACACGTTGGAGTCGAAAGAGGGCAGCAGCCCCTGCAACAACGTCCCGAAGAAGAGCAGGACGATGGCCGCGATGAGAATCCAGCCCAGTTTGCGGGAGAAGTAGGCCCGGGCGATCAGGTAGCCCAGCCAGCCGAAGACCAACCCACTCGCCCCGACGATGAATCCCGAGGGCGCAACCAGCCAGGTGGCCAGGCCACCGACGACGACGACGAGTCCGCTCACCAAGAGCCAGGTGCGCAGACCCGAAAGCAGGATCACCCAGCCGATGGCGATCAGCGGGACCGAATTGGAGAGCAGGTGCCCCCAGCTGGCGTGTAGGAACGGCTCGGTGAGCACACCCCACAAACCGTCGAGCCGGCGCGGGCGCAGGGCGAGGCGATGATCGAGGGTGTAGTTGTTCGAGGCGTTGACGATCTGGATGATCCAGAGCACGGCGACAACACTGAGCATGATGATCAGCGCGCCGCCCCAGCTGCTCGGCTCGAACGGTGGCTCGGTGCTGGCGGGCTTGTCTTTGCCGGGGCCGCCGAGTTTCGCGGGCAGCCAGTTGCGTGGGTTCGGCGTCGTCACCACAGCAGCGTAACCAGCGGAGCAGGCGCGGTCAGGCGCCGACCGGGCGCCGGCGCGCCGTGTAAGCCAGCAGGGCAAGCGAGGCGAGGAACGCGATCAGCTCTCCGGTCAGCGACAGCGACTTCTTCGTGTACCAGAACGGCTCGTACATGTCCGGCAGCGGGCCGAGCTTGCC
>JBDTXT010000073.1:0-9252 GCA_040006035.1 Pseudonocardiales bacterium
CCGAGAGCCGCCCGCCGCGCTTGCGTACGTCGGTGTCGTAGCCCTCGGGCAGCAGCGCGATGAACTCGTGCGCGCCCACGGCCCGAGCCGCCGCCACCACGTCGTCGCGGGACGCGCCGGGGCGACCGAAGCCGATGTTGTCGGCGACCGAGCCCGAGAATAGGAAGCCGTCCTGCGTGATCATCACGGTGGCTGCCCGCAGGTCGGCCTCGCTGACGTCGCGCAGGTCGACACCGTCGAGACGCACCGCACCCGAGGTCGGGTCGTAGAACCGCGAGATGAGCTTGGCGATCGTCGTCTTGCCGGCGCCCGTCGCGCCCACCAGCGCGACGGTCTGCCCGGCGGGCACGTCGATCGACAGCTCGTGCAGCACGGGCCGGTCGGCGCTGTAGCCGAACTCGACGGCCTCGAGGGCCAGCGCCCCGCGGATCGGCCGGGTGAGCGGAATCGGCGTCACCGGCTCGGGCACGGATGGCCGCTCGGCCAGCACCGCAGCGATCTTCTCCAACGCAGCACTAGCCGATTGAAGCGAGTTGTAGAAGATCGCGACATCCTCCATCGGGTCGTAGAACTGCCGCAGGTACAGGATGAACGAGGTGAGCACGCCGAGGGCTAGGGTGCCGTCGGCCACCCGGTAACCGCCCACCAATAGCACCGCCACGGTTGCGATGTTGCCGATCAGTGAGGTGCCGGGGATGAAGACGGCGTGCAACTTGAACGCCTGCCGGTTCGCCTCGCGGTAGTCGTGGTTCAGAGCGGCGAAGATGCCGTCGTTGCGCTTCTCGCGGCGGAACGCCTGCACCGCGCGGATGCCGTTGAAGGTCTCGACGATGCTGACGATCATCGTCGCCACCGTCTCGCGGGTGCGGCGGAACGCCACGGTGGCGCGCTTGGAGAACCAGCGGTACAGGAACCAGAGCGGGATCAGCGACGACAGCGCGATCAGCGCCAACGGCACGTCGAGGATCAGCAGCAGCACGCTGATCGCGGCGATGTTGAACATAGCCGTGAGCAGTCCGTCGAGACCGGAGTCGAGCAGCTCGGTCAGCGTGTCGACGTCAGACGTCAGCCGGGAGATCACCCGACCCGACGTGAACCGCTCGTGGAAGGCCACCGACAGCGCCTGGATGTGGTCGTAGCCGCGCCGGCGCAGGTCGAACAGGACGTCCTGGCCGATCTTGCCGCTGCGCAGCACGAAAACCGACCGCAGCCAGCCGGACACCAGCGCGCACCCGAACAGTGCCACGGTCACTTCGATCAGCGAGTTGTAGTGGCCACGGATCGCGGCGGGCAGCGCGTCGACGATCGCCACGCCGATCAGCCACGGTGCGGCCATCGTCGCCGCCACCTGCACCAGCACGGCCAGCAGCACCCAGCCGATCGCGCGGCGGTGCGGGCGGATCAGCTCGGCCAGCAGTTGGCGGGCGTCCGAACGCAGCCGCGGCCGGCCGGTGACCTCGAGCTCGTCGGCCAACTGCGCCGCGGCAGCTGCGTCCGACGTGAGTTTCCCCTGCCATGTCGTCGGGTCACTGGGGGTCTCGATGTTCTCGGGGTCGGTCACGAGCCCACCCCCTCGAACTCGGAGGTCTGGGCCAGCAGGTTGCGGTATTCAGGCACGCTGGCCAGCAGTTCGCTGTGCGTGCCGACAGCGGCGATGCGGCCGTCGACGAGCAGGGCAACCCGGTCGGCCAGCATGACGGTAGACGGACGATGTGCCACCACGAGCGCGGTCGTGCCGGCCAGCACGCGGCGCAGCGCGGCCTCGACCTGTGCCTCGGTGTGCACGTCCAGCGCCGAGAGCGGGTCGTCGAGGACGAGCACCCGGGGCCGTCCCAGTACCGCGCGGGCCAGGGCCAGCCGCTGGCGCTGCCCACCGGAAAGAGACATGCCTTGCTCGCCGATTCGGGTGTCGAGGCCGTAGGGCAGGTCGTAGACGAACTCGGCCTGGGCGACCTCGATCGCCTCGGTGACGTCGTCGTCGGAGATGGCGGAACGGCCCAGGCTCAGGTTCTCGCGCACACTGGCCGAGAACAACGTCGCCTCCTCGAACGCAGTCGAAACGGCATGGCGTAGCTCGTCCAGGCGCAGGTCGCGGACGTCGATGCCGCCGAGCAGGATGCCTCCCCCCGTGACGTCGTAGAGCCGGCCGACGAGCGCGGTGAGTGTCGTCTTGCCCGAACCAACGCTGCCCACCAGCGCCATCGTCTCGCCGGAGCGCACCTCGAGGTCGATGCCGCGCAGCACGTCGTCATCAGCACCCTCGTAGCGGAACTGGACGTTCTCGAACCGCAGGGTGGTGCCGTGCTCGGCCCTCACCGGCTCGGCCGGGTCAAGGATCGTCGACTTGGTGTCGATGACCTCGAAGATGCGGCGGGCGGCGCTGGCGGCCTCTTGGGTCAGGGCGAGCAGCCAGCCCAGCGTGATGATCGGCCAGATCAGCCGGAGGTACAGGGTCAGGAAGGCGACGAACTCGCCGATCGTCATCTGGTTATGGGCGACGGCGAACACGCCGCCGAACGCCACGCCGGCGAGGATCAGCTGGGGCAGGCCCTCGAGCAGCGCCCAGAACCGGGCCAGGGTCTTGATCTTGGTCAGCTCGGCGCCGCGCAACCGCTGTGCATCGCGGGTGAAGCTGGCGAGCATTTGCGGCCGGCGGCCGTAGGACTTGATCACCCGGATGCCGAGCGCGGACTCTTCGACGGAGGTGGCCAGGTCGCCGGTGAGGTCCTGCGCGTGCCTGGCCTCGCGGCTGTAGCGCAACTCGAACGTACGGGTGAAGACCGCCAGCGGGGTCATGGCCAGCAGCACGAGCAAGCCGAGCACGAGATGGATGTGCAGCAGGAGGACGAGCACGATCACCGTGGTGGCGGTGTTGGCGATCAGGAACACCACCGCGAAGCCGACGAAGCGCCGGATCGTCGACAGGTCGGTGGTCAACCGGGACAGCAGTTGGCCGGAGGGCCACTGATCGTGAAACGCCACCGGCAACCGCTGCACGTGGGCGAACAGGTCGCGGCGGATGTCGGTCTCGATACCCAGGGCGGCGCGCGCCATGGCGTAGCGACGGATGAAGAACAGCACCGCCTCGGCCAGTCCGAAGAGCAGCGCCAGACCGGCGAGCGGCCACAATGCGCTCGTGTCGTGGTGGCGGATGGGGCCGTCGACGATCGCACCGACGATGAGCGGCACCAGCGACTGGGCGAGCATGGCCCCGCTCGCCGTGGCGATCATGACGATGATCGCTTTGCGGTGCGGCCGAGTCCAGGCACGCAGCCGCAGCAGTGACGTAATCGCACTTGCCTCGGCTACGGCCCCGGGGTCGTCGGCGAGGGTAGTCACGGTGACTCACGGTACGTCGAGGCACCGACAACGGGCGAATGCTTTTCGCTCACGGCGAGAGGTCAACTACGCGCCGAATGGTCGGTTATGAGTGAGCAATCGATGCATAGGTGACCTCGGGTAGGTCAATCGCCCTTGCGCCGCACGCCCAGCAGGATGTCGTCCCAGGACGGGATGCGGGCGCGGGCGGCCTTCTCCTCGTCGCTCTCGGATTCACGATTCGTCACGCCGAGGTTGGTGATCTTCGGCAGGCGTTTGGCGCGCGCCTGGGTGGGCTCGTCGTCGATGATCGGCTCGGTAACGGAGGGTTCGGCCAGCGCCTCGGCCAGTCGCAGCGGCAGCAGCGGGGTGTCGAAGTCGGTTACGTCCGCTCGCCGCGCGTCTTTGTCCAGGGCGTCCTGGTCATAGACCTCGTCCAGTTCGGCCGCAGTCGGCAATGGCCCGGTCTGCGCGTCGGACATCGGCGGGAACGCGACCACGCCGAGCGCCAACGGCGGGGCGGCGGCCAGGCTGGGCCGCACCGGTCCGTCGACGGGGGTCAGCATGGGTCGGATCGGCCGGTCGCTGAGCAGGTCGGCCGCCGTCTCGTCGAGCGGGGTCACCGTGCGGGTGGCCAGGTGGAACACCCACTCAGCCAGGCGCTGCGTGTCACCGCCCACCCAGGCGGCGGTGACGATCCACTGCCCGTCGTCGCGGCGGTAGGCGTCCCAGCTGACTGTGCTCGGGTCGATGCCGTGCGCGCTGAACCGGGTCTCGACGGCATCGCCGAACACCACGGTCTGACCCTCGGTGGTGCTGCGGCGCGCCTTGGCCCGGCGGGCCTCGTCGGCGATGCGGGTCCGCTCGGCGATCACCGGCCCGGCAAAGCGCAGGACGCGCTCGATCGTCATGTCGTGGCTGTCGGCCAGGTCCTGCGGCGAGGCGCCGGCCCGGACCCGCATCTGGATCTCGCGCGGGCCGATGGCGGTCTCGGACTCGGACGCAGGCACCGGCTGGGCTGGTGGCTCCCGGCGCACAAGATCGCTCAGTGCTGCGTCGATGGGGAGTACGAAACGCTCCGCGCCGTCGGCCGTTTCGATGATGACGTGATCGGCATCATCCCCGGGGCCGACGAATCGAAGCGCTCGCATGAGGCGACGATAGGCGCGCGACCGCTGGATCCTCGGTAACACGCCGAGGCGGAGACTGACGTGGCGTGGCGGCGTCGGCGGGCAAAGCCGCCGACGCGGGCTATACCGACGCCACGGCGTCGATCTCGATGAGAAAGCGCGGATCGATCAGGGACTGGACGCCGACCAGCGTGGCCGCCGGGCGCGGCTGCGGCAGGCGGCTCGCCAGCACCGCGCGCAAGTCGTCGAGCTGGCTCATGTCGGTGACGTAGTAGGTCACCTTGACCAGGTCGCCCAACGCGGCGCCGCTGCGAACCAAGACGTCCTCGATGTTGTCAAGCACGGTATTGGCCTGCTCGGCCATCGTCTGGCCCGCCAATGACCCGTGGGCGTCGAGCGGGATCTGTCCGGAGACGAACACCAGAGATCCGGTGGCCGTCCTGCTGTTGCTGTAGTTGCGTGCTGCGCTCGTCATGCAAGCAGTATCCAGCGCGGTGTCGGTGCGCTCGCTGCGGTGCAGGCACCTGGCAATTCGGGCTACGGCACTAACTGCCCAGCACCTGGGCCAGGTAGTCGTTGCCGAACACCCGCTCGGGGTCGAGCTTGTCGCGCAGCGTCACGAAATCGTCGAAGCGCGGATAGGCCGTCCGCAGCGAAGCCGCGTCCCGGTAGTGCAGCTTGCCCCAGTGCGGGCGGCCGCCGACGTCCACGGCAATCTCCTCGACCGCGCGGAAGTAGGTGTCGTGCTCTCGCCGGGCGTACTGGTGCACGGCGATGTAACCCGTCTCGCGGCCGGTCGCGGTCGAGAGCCACACATCGTCGGCCGCGGCGAAACGTACCTCGACGGGGAAGGCGATCTGCTCGCCGCTGCGCGCGAGATGGTCCTCGATCTCAGCCAGCACCTGCGCGACGGAGGCGCGGGGGACGGCGTATTCCATCTCGCGGAACTTGACCCGCCGCGGCGAGGCGAAGACGCGGTAGGAGCGGTCGATGTAGTCCCGGGCGCTCAGTGCCCGCGCCGTGACGGCGTTGACGCGGGGGATCAGCGCGGGACGCCGGGTCGTCAGCTTGTTGACGGCGTCGAAGACCGTGTTGGCCAGGAACTCGTCGTCGAGGTAGCGCCGCAACGGTTTGATCGGACGCAGTTCGGTGCCGGGCAGGACCCGGTTGTTGCGCTTGGTCAGGGTGCGACGGGTGTGTGGGAACCAGAAGAACTCGAAGTGGTCGTTGAGATCGACGTTGGCGTCGAGGTCGGCCAGGACGTCGTCCAGGTCCGCCGGTGCCTCGGCCGCGGCGAGCGCGAACGCAGGCTCGCACTGCAGCGTGACGGTGGCGATCACGCCCAGGGCGCCGAGGCCGACGCAGGCGGCGGCGAAGACGTCGGGATTCTCGGTTGCGTCACAGTGCAGCAGGCTCCCGTCGGCGGGGACGAGCTGAAGCGCCCGCACCTGAGTGGCGAGCCCGCCGAGCTTCGCGCCGGTGCCGTGCGTCCCCGTGGAGATCGCGCCTGAGATCGTCTGCACGTCGATGTCGCCGAGGTTGCTCATCGACAGGCCCAGGTGCCACAGTGCCCGGTTGAGGTCGTGCAGCCGGGTGCCGGCCAGAACGGTCACGAGCCCGGTCTCGCGATCGGCCCGCAGGACCCCGGCTAGCTGGTCGAGGCGCAGCTGCACGCCATCGGTCTGGCCGATGGCCGTGAACGAATGGCCCGCCCCGATCGGTTTCACCCGCTGGCCCTTGGTGGCAGCCGCGCCGACGGTGACCTGCAACTCGGCGACGGTGGCGGGTTCGGCGACTGCCGCCGGGTGGGCCGTGACGGTGCCGGCCCAGTTCGTCCACGTCGTCGTCATGGGGTCGACTATAGGAAGCGCGTCGCTTGCGATCATGTGAGCATGACCGACCTGAGCGAGCTCACCGCCGCGACCGAGCACCTCGACCCGCCGCTGGTCGCGCTCGATGCCGTCGCGCTACGCACGAACGCGGCCGACCTGGTGCGCCGGGCGGGCGGCACACCGGTGCGGGTGGCCAGCAAGTCGGTGCGCTGCCGTGCGGTGCTCGATCTTGCGCTGGCTACGCCCGGCTTCGCGGGCGTCATGGGCTACTCGGTGCGGGAGGCGATCTGGCTGGTGCGCAACGGGGTGCGCGACGTGCTGCTCGGCTACCCCAGTGCCGACCGAGGTGCGTTGGCTGAGCTGGCTGCTGATCCGGCGCTGGTCGAGGCGATCACGCTGATGGCGGACAGCACCGGGCAGTTTGCGCTGGCCCGAGCCGTGGCCGGTGACGTCGCACTGCGAGTCTGCCTCGACGTCGACGCCTCGCTGCGCATCGGGCGGGTACACCTCGGCGTACGGCGGTCGCCGCTGCGGACGCCAGCTGACGCGGCGGCGTTGGCGCAGGCAGCGAAGGCCCAGGGTTTCCGGGTGGTCGGGGTGATGTTCTACGAGGCGCAGATCGCCGGGCTGCCCGACTCGTCGCTCGCGGTGCGGCTGGTGAAACGCCGATCGGCCAGCGAGCTGGCGCGTCGCCGGGGTGCCGTGGTGGACGCGGTTCAGGCTGTCGCCGGAAAGCTCGAGATCGTGAACAGCGGCGGCACCGGCAGCCTGGAGGTCAGCTCGGCCGATCCGGTCGTCACCGAGGTCACCGCCGGCTCGGGACTGTTCGTCCCGACCCTGTTCGACAACTACCGGGCCTTCGAGGCGCGGCCGGCGCTGTACTTCGCGCTGCCGATGGTGCGCCGTCCCGCCCCGCGCATCGCGACCCTGTTCGGCGGCGGCTACCTAGCCTCCGGCCCGGCGGGCAAGTCACGGCTGCCCAGACCAGCGGCGCGCGGGCTGTCGCTGCTCGGCACCGAAGGAGCGGGCGAGGTGCAGACACCGGTACGCGGCGACGCGGCCGAAGCGTTGCATGTCGGCGACCGGGTCTGGTTCCGCCACGCCAAGGCCGGCGAGTTGTGCGAGCGCTTCGACACGGTGCATGTGGTGGAGGGCGGAAAGATCACCGGGTCCGTCCCGACCTACCGCGGCGAGGGCAAGACCTTCGGCTGAGCAGTTTCCCCCGCAGCTGCTCGCTTTGGTGGGCCGAAAGCGGTCACCTGCGGGGAAAACAGGTCAGGAGCGGGCGGCGAGTGCCGCCAGGACGTCGGCGATGGCGGTGCGGGTTGCGGGATCGGCGATCAGGCCGTCGTCGCCGATCGCGCCCACGGGGACGGGGACGTGGCGGCAGGCATCCTCGACCACCGAGGCCTGAACGTAGCCGAGCACCGTGGCCAGCGTGGCCATGGCGCCCGCACCTCGCCGCCCGTCAGCGGCGGCGTTTACCCAGGCGACGGGCTTGTCGGACAGCTCGATGCCGCCCACCGTCCAGTCGAGCAAGTTCTTCATCGAACCCGGCAGCGTGCCGGCGTACTCCGGTGTGCAGAACAGCACTGCGTCAGCCGCGGCGATCGCAGTCCGCAACTCGGCCACCGCAGCAGGCAGCGGCTCGCGGTCGTCATCGGGGTTGAAGTGAGGCAGCGCCGCGAGCCCCTCGTACAGCACCGCCCCGATGTCCGCCGGTGCGGCGGCGACCGCGGTACGCAGCAGCGCGCTGTTCGACGATGCAGTCCGGGTGCTTCCCGAGATCAGCAGGACATTGGCCACCTCAGGTGTGCGCGATGTCGCCCCAGCCGTCGACGTCGGCGGGTTTGCGCGGGTCGGGCCCGATATAGCGGGCCGAGGGACGAACCAGTCGCCCGGTCTTTTTCTGCTCCATGATGTGCGCCGACCAGCCGGCGGTACGCGCGCTGGTGAACATGGCGGGCATCATGTGCGCCGGCACCTCGGCGAAGTCGAGGATTACGGCCGCCCAGAACTCGACGTTGGTCTCGATGGCGCGGTCCGGGCGGCGCTCGCGCAACTCGGTGAGCGCGGCCTGCTCGAGAGCATCCGCCGCCTCGTAGCGCGGCGCGTTGAGCTCCTTGCAGGTGCGGCGCAGGACGCGTGCGCGCGGGTCCTCGGCGCGGTAGACGCGGTGGCCGAAGCCCATCAACCGCTCGTGCCGGTCGAGGACGCCGGCCACTACCTTGCGGGCGTCGCCGGTCTTCTCGACCTCTTCGATCATCGGCAGAACGCGGGCGGGGGCGCCGCCGTGCAGCGGGCCACTCATCGCCCCGATCGCGCCGGACATCGCAGCGGCGACGTCGGCGCCGGTGGAGGCGATGACCCGCGCGGTGAACGTCGAGGCGTTCATGCCGTGCTCGGCCGCGGAGACGAAGTAGGCGTCGACGGCCTTGACGTGGGCCGGGTCGGGCTCGCCGCGCCAGCGCACCATGAACCGCTCGACGATCGTGGAGCACTGGTCGATGCGCGACTGCGGGATGGCCGGATTGCCCAGCCCGCGCGCAGATTGCGCGACGTAGGACAGCCCCATCACGGCGGCGCGGGCCAGCTGCTCGCGGGCCTCCTCGTCGCTGATGTCGAGCAGCGGGCGGTAGCCCCACACCGGCGACAGCATGGCCAGCGCGGCCTGGACGTCGACGCGGACGTCACCCGTGTGCACCGGGATCGGGAAGGGTTCAGCCGGCGGCAGGCCCGGACCGAATTTGCCGTCGACGAGAAGCGCCCACACATTGCCGAAGGTCACGACACCGACCAGATCCTCGATATCGACCCCGCGGTAGCGCAGCGCACCGCCGTCCTTGTCCGGCTCGGCGATCTCGGTCTCGAAGGCGATGATGCCTTCCAGGCCAGGGCTGTAGTCGTCTGCCATGGGACAGGCTCCGATCGGATCGTTCGGCTGAGGGTGCTCGGTCGGGGTGGGTCGCACC
>JBDTXT010000074.1:0-9237 GCA_040006035.1 Pseudonocardiales bacterium
GGCCGGTGACTTCGTCGGCGATGCGGCGAACCATCTCGAGGCGCTGGGAGACGATCGCGGCGTCGCGCACGGTCACGAGATCCTCGATCTCGAGCGCGGACAGGGCGTTGGACACCTCGTCGAGGCGGGACTTGTAGCGCTCCAGAGTGGCGATCGCCTGGTTGGCCCGGCCGAGCAGCTCGCCGACGCTCTCGAGCACGTAGCGGCGCTCGCCGATGTACAGGCTGATGATCCGCATGGACTGCGACACCGAGATGACCGGGAACGAGGTCTGCAGCGCGACCCGCTGGGCGGTGCGGTGGCGGGTGCCCGACTCTTCGGTCGGGATGCCTGGGTCGGGCATCAGGTGCACCGAGGCCCGCACGATGCGGCTGCCGTCGGTGGCGAGCACGACCGCGCCGTCCATCTTGCACAGCTCGCGCAGCCGGGTGGCCGAGAATTCGACGTCGAGCGGGAAACCGCCGGTGCACAGCGTCTCGACGGTGTCGTCCCAGCCGATGACGATCAGGGCGCCGGTGTTGCCGCGCAGGATCCGCTCCAGGCCGTCGCGCAGCCCAGTTCCCGGTGCGACCGTCGCGAGGACGCCGCGGAGCACGTCGTCGCGTTCGGTGGTCGGCACAGATCCCCCAGCGGCCATCAGTTAGGAGAAGTGTAGGTGCGCCGGGACGATATTTCCCGCACTTTGTTGCCGACGGGTGTCACGATCCGCTACGCAGCGGGCGCAAGACCGGACGCCGGTCCTGGGTGGCGCGACCGCTCAGGTCGGCGGCGGCGGTTATCGCGTCGTGCAACGTTGCTACCGGCAGGGTGCGCATCCCCTGGGCGCTCGCTGGGCTGACCGGCTCGCCGGAGTGGGCGCCGGGCACCAGCGCGGTGGCGAAACCCAGCCGGGACGCCTCGGCCAGGCGGCGCCCGAGCCCGCCCACCCGGCGCACGTCGCCGGACAGTGACACCTCGCCGATCGCGCAGACCGAGGTCGGGATCGGCTTGTCGCGGGCGGCTGAGTACAGCGCCAGCAAGATGGCCAGGTCGACCGCCGGTTCGTGGGCGGCTATGCCGCCGACCGTGGCCGCGTAGACCTCGGATTCGGCCAGCCGGACATCGCCGTGGCGTGACATCACGGCGATCAGCATCGCCACCCGTGAGGCATCCAGGTCAGTGACTGCGCGCCGCGGCGATCCGCCGCCGGGCGCCGGGTTGACCAGTGCCTGGATCTCGGTGACGAGCGGGCGCCGGCCCTCGAGGGTGACCGTGACACAGGTACCCGAGACGGCCACCTTGCGGTCGGACAGGAACAGCCCGGACGGATCAGCCAGCCCGACGATGCCGTCCTCGCGCATCTCGAAGCAGCCCACTTCGTCAGCCGCGCCGTAGCGGTTCTTGGTTGCGCGTACCAGTCGCAGCGACGAGTGCCGGTCGCCCTCGAAGTGCAGCACGACGTCGACGAGGTGTTCGAGCACGCGCGGGCCGGCGATCGCGCCGTCCTTGGTGACGTGCCCGACGAGCACCGTGGCGATGCCGCGGGACTTGGCCACGGCGATCAGCGCGGCCGCGACCGCCCGGATCTGGGGTACCCCGCCGGCGGCGCCGTCGCTGGCCTCGGTGGAGATCGTCTGGACCGAGTCGACGACCAGCAGGCCGGGCTGCACGTCGTCGACGTGAGTGAGCAGGGCGCTGAGGTCGTTCTCGGCCGCGATGAACAGACCGGGGTGAACGCTGCCAGTGCGCTCGGCCCGCAGCCGGACCTGCGCCGTGGATTCTTCGCCGGTGACGATCAGCGCGCGTTCGCCGCCGCGGGCTGCGAAGCGGTGGGCGACCTCGAGCAGCAGCGTCGACTTGCCGACGCCGGGCTCGCCGGCCAGCAAGACGACGGACCCCGGCACGAGTCCACCACCGAGGACGCGGTCGAGCTCAGCCACCCCGGTGGGCCGGGCCCGGGCGACGTCCGGGTCGAGTTCGCCGATCGGGCGGGCTGCTCTGGTGACCGGACCCGGCGCGACTGCCCGGCGCGGTGCGGCACCGACCTCGGCGACGGTGCCCCATGCGTGGCACTCGGGGCAGCGACCGATCCAGCGCAGCGACAGGCTGCCGCAATCCGTGCACCGAAAACCGGGCTTGCGGGCAGTGCTCGGCTTGGTCACAGCCCGACGCTAGCGCCCACTTCTGACAGCGCGGTCAGGCCGCGCCGGACGAACTCGGCGGGGGAATCGTGAGACCCGCCGATCCTCCGCTGAGGGTGATCTGGACCGGCACGGTGAGCGTCACGCTGCCCGCGCTGGCAAAGGTGAACGTGATCGGCACGCTCGTGCCCGGAAACAGCGCCTTGCTCAGCTTGACGAGCAGGACGGCGGTGTCGCTCGTGATGCTGAGTCTGAGCGACTCGTCCGGCGGGATCTGGAGGGCGGTGGGCGGCGTCGGTGCCGCGGCGCTACTCGAACCCGAGGCGCTGGTGGACCCCGAGGCGCTGCCTGATCCGGAGGCGCTAGTCGACCCTGATGCGGTGTCGGAGGGCGAACTCGAGGCGCTGGGGGAGGCCGCGGCGCTGGCCTCGGCCGCAGTGGCGAAGACCTGGTAGCCCGACGCGGCCGGTGAGCTGATATTCGTCAAGGTGTCGGCGGCATGCCCGACGTTGACGATCACGAGTTGCAATTCGGCCGCGTCGCCCGCTTGGTAGGACGGCCCGTTGGGTGAATGGATCGCGACGTTGTACAGCTGAAGATCACCGATGGTGCCGTTCGTCGCATCGACCGCCGGCACGATCTTGCCGGTCTGGGCCTGCTGGCCTGCCGCGCACGCCGAGGTGAGCAACGCCGCGCAGACGGCGACCAGCCCGATACCAATGCGGCGCTTGATGGCCGGCTGAGCAATCACGTCTACTCCTCGACAGGTTTCCCGCCGACAAACAGCGGGCGCCGCCCGGACGACACGACGCCGGTACGACGACTCGTCGACAGCGTAGCGATCGCCTCCGCGGCGCTGGCCGGGCCCACTCCGGGATGCCTTATCCCGTCGGCGTATTCGAAATCATGCCCGGATTCGGGCCGGTGCCCCGTGTTATCCTTGGGGTAGCGAAAGGGGCTCGAACACATGACATTCAAGGTCGGAGAGACCGTTGTCTATCCGCATCACGGGGCGGCGTTGATCGAGGCCATCGAGGAGCGATTGCTCAAGGGTGTGCAGAAGACTTACCTGCGTCTCAAGGTCGCCCAAGGTGATCTGACGGTTCTGGTTCCGGCTGAGAACGCCGAAATCGTGGGCGTTCGCGATGTCGTGGGGCAGGAAGGCCTCGACAAGGTCTTCGAGGTCCTGCGTGCGCCGCACACCGAGGAGCCGACCAACTGGTCACGTCGGTACAAGGCCAACGGCGAGAAACTCGCCTCCGGTGACGTGAACAAGGTGGCCGAGGTCGTACGTGATCTCTGGCGTCGCGACCGCGACCGCGGCCTGTCGGCCGGCGAGAAGCGGATGCTGGCCAAGGCCCGGCAGATCCTCGTCAGCGAGCTTGCGCTCGCCGAGGGCACCAACGAGGACAAGGCCGAGGTAGTGCTCGACGAGGTACTGGCCGAGGCAGTGGCCTGATCGAAGATTTCCCAACAATGGCGGCGACTGGTCAATTGACCGTCGCCGCCATTCTTGTTGCCGCCGGCGACGGGCAGCGGCTCGGCGCCGGCGTGCCGAAGGCGTTTTGCCAGCTCGCTGGGCAGAGCTTGCTCGAGCATGCGGCCGGCCGTTTCATCGAGCACGCCGACGTCCGCGATCTCGTCGTCGTCGCCCCGCCTTTGCTCATCGAGTCGGCCGCCGCCCTGGTTCCGTCGGCGGCCGTCGTCGCTGGTGGGCGTACCCGTCAGCAATCGGTCGAGCGTGGCCTGGCCGCGCTGGCCGACGACGTCGACATCGTGCTCGTGCACGATGTGGCGCGCCCGTTCGTGCCGGCCGAGGTCATCAGCCGGGTGATCGCGGCGCTGGCCGGCGGCGCGCAGGCCGTCATCCCGGTGCTGCCGCTCATCGACACCGTGAAGCGTGTCGACCAGTCCGGCATGGTCGTCGAGACGCTCGACCGGACGTCGTTGCGGGCGGTGCAGACGCCGCAGGGCTTCCGGCGCGCGGTTCTGGTGGCGGCTCACGCCGCCGCTGGCGGCTCGGCGGTCACCGACGACGCCGCCCTGGTCGAGGCGGCAGGCGTCCACGTCGTCGTCGTCGACGGCGCCGAGGACCTGTTCAAGATCACCCGCCCCTCCGATCTGGCCATGGCCGCGCTGGTGGCCGAGCGGTGAGCGAGTTCCGCTGTGGCGTGGGCGTTGACGTCCATCCTTTCGAGGCCGGCCGGCCGTGTTGGCTCGCCGGGCTGCTGTGGACCGGTGTCGATGGGTGCAGTGGTCATTCCGACGGCGACGTCGCAGCCCACGCGGCCTGCGACGCCCTGTTGTCGGCCGCCGGGCTCGGCGACCTGGGTGCGGTGTTCGGGATCGCCAATCCGGCGATGAGGGGCGCTTCGGGCACCACGATTCTCGCCGAGACTGTCCGGATCGTCACGGCTGAGGGCTGGCAGGTCGCCAATGTCGCGGTCCAGGTGATCGCCAATGTCCCAAAGATCGGTGGCCGCCGCACCGAGGCTGAGGCGGTGCTGTCGGCGGTCGTCGGGGCCCCGGTGTCGCTGAGCGCGACCACGACCGACGGCCTGGGGTTGACCGGCCGCGGCGAGGGCATCGCGGCCGTCGCCACCAGCCTGCTCACCCGCTAACGGTCAACGGGTGAGGGCCTGCTCCAGGTCGGCCCAGAGGTCCTCGACGTGCTCGATGCCGACCGAGAGGCGCAGCAGAGTGGGCGGGGTGCCCTGGGCCGCGTCGATCGCGTGCCGGGCCCGGCGTTCGATCAGTGACTCGACCCCGCCGAGGCTGGTGGCGTGGGTGATCAACTCGACGCGGTGGCATACCGCCTCGGCGTCCTCTGCCGCCCCAGCCACCTCGAAGGAGATCATCGCCCCGAAGCCGTCGTGTAACCGGCTCGCCAGCTCATGGCCCGGATCCGACGCGAGCCCGGGATAGCGCACCCGCGTCACGGCCGGATGCGCCGCCAGCCGGGCAGCGAGTTCCGCCGCGTTGGCCTGGGCCCGCTGCATCCGTAGGGCCAGAGTGCGCAGGCCGCGCAGGGCGAGGTAGGACTCCAGCGAGCCTGGCAACGCACCGGTCAGGTCGCGCCGCAGCTTCAGGCTGGCCCCCAGTTCGGCGGCGCGTGTCACCAGCACCCCCATGAGCAGATCGGAATGCCCGGAGAGGTATTTCGTCGCAGAGTGCATGACGACGTCGGCGCCGTAGTCCAGGGCGCGAAGGACCAGCGGCGTCGAGAACGTCGAGTCGACGCAAACCAGCGCACCAACCTCGTGCGCGGCGTCGATGAGGGTCGGCAGGTCGGCCACCCCGAGCATCGGGTTCGTCACCGACTCCAGCCAGAGCAGGTCGGCACCGGGAAGAGCCGTGATCACGGCCGCGGTGTCGGTGATGTCGACTGGGCGCACCTGAATGCGCCCCATCTGCTGCTGTTCGTCGAACAGGGCCAGCGTGCCGGAGTAGGCGGCCCGCGGCACGACGGCCACGCTGCCGGCCGGCTGCCCCTCCGCGACGGCGGCCACCGCCGCCATGCCGCTGCTGAACGCCAGCGCGGCGCCGCCCTCGAGCGCGCCGACCGCGTCCTCGAAGGCCCGGATCGTGTCGCTACTGCCCTGGCGCAGGTAATAGTTGTCGTCCGGGCCGTGCTGGAACGTCGCCGAAAGCACTATCGGGGCGCTGAGCGGTGCCCGCGGCGTGCGCGGCGGGCGGCCGCTGGCGACGACGACGGATTCAGGACGCAGTCGGTCGAGGTTCACGCCTGCGAACGCTAGCCGGGTGCGCGGCGGGAAGGCCCGGGCCACCTGACGCGTTGCGGCCTGTATGAGTGCTGAGCTACCTGACCAGGCCAAGAAACTGCTCGACACGGGCTCGCATGTGACCGTGGCGACCGTGATGCCGGACGGGAGCCCGCAGTCGTCCATATTGTGGGCGACCTACGACGGTAACGATCTGTTGCTGTCGACGATCATCGGGCGCGCCAAGGAGCGCAACTGGCGCCGAGAGCCGCGCACCAGTGTGCTCATCCACGACCCCAGTGACCCGGACCGCTACGTCGAGGTCCGCGGCACCGTGTCGATGACGACGGATGGCGGCCCCGAGCTGATCAACCGGCTCTCGATGAACTACTACGGTGAGCGCTTCGCCGGCGACGACGGCACCGACCGGGTGCGCGTGGTCGCGCGGCTGACGCCGTCGCGCGTAGTCGTGCGCTGAGCCTCACTACGATGGGCCGGTGACGCTGCATCTCTACGACTCCGCGACCCGGTCGCTGCGGGAGTTCGTCCCGCTCGAACCCGGCCGGGTGTCGATCTACCTGTGCGGCCTCACCGTCCAAGGGCCGCCGCACATCGGCCACACCCGCAACTGGGTGAACTTCGACATCCTGCGGCGCTGGCTGACTCACACCGGCTTCGAGGTGACGTTCGTCCGCAACGTCACTGACATCGACGACAAGATCCTCGCCAAGGCGGCCGAGACCGGCCGGCCATGGTGGGCGTTGGCATCCGAGAACGAGCGGGCGATCATCACGGCTGAGGCTTTATTGGGCTGCTCGGCGCCGACCTACGAACCGCGCGCCACTGGCCACGTGCCCGAAATGATCGTGCTGATGCAGCGGCTGATCGACAGCGGCCACGCCTACGCGGCCGAAGGCGACGTCTACTTCGACGTCCAGTCCTTCCCCGCATACGGCGCGCTCTCCGGGCAGCAACTGGCCAAGATGCAGCCGGCCGGAGATAGCGAGGGCGACGGACGCAAGCGCGACCCCCGCGACTTCGCCCTCTGGAAGGGCCACAAGCCGGGCGAGCCTGACTCAGCCTCCTGGCCGACGCCGTGGGGTCGTGGGCGGCCCGGCTGGCATCTGGAGTGCTCGGCCATGGCGACGAAGTACCTCGGACCGGTCTTCGATATCCACGGCGGCGGGCTCGACCTCGTTTTCCCGCACCACGAGAACGAACTGGCCCAGTCGGCAGCGGCAGGCGACGGCTTCGCGCGGTACTGGATGCACAACGGCATGCTCAATCTGTCCGGCGAGAAGATGTCCAAGTCGGTGGGCAACTCGCTGCTCGTCACCGAGCTGGTCAAACGGTGGCGGCCGGTCGAGGTGCGCTACTACCTCGGCGCCGCGCACTACCGCAGTGAGCTCGAATTCTCCGAAGCCGCTCTTGACGAGGCCGCGGCCGCGTACCGGCGAATCGAGAACTTCGTCGAGCGAGCCACGGAGTTCCTGGGCGAGACGGTTGATCCCGGTGTCGTATGCGCCGAGTTCAGCGCCGCCATGGATGACGATCTCGGCGTGCCGCTGGCCCTGGCGGCCGTTCACAACGTCGTGCGCGAGGGTAACTCGGCGTTGGCGGCGGGTGAGCGCACCTCGGTACGCGGGGCGCTGGCCTCGACGTTGAGGATGACCGACCTGCTCGGCATCAGCCCGTCATCGTGGCAACAAGCCATTTCCTCCGATCTTACGTCGGTGGTCGATGCATTGGTGCAGGTCGCGCTCGACCAGCGCGCTGCGGCTCGCGATCGCAAGGACTTCGCGGCGTCCGACGCCATCCGCGATCAACTCGCGGAGGCGGGTGTGCTCGTCGAGGACACTCCGTCCGGTCCGCGCTGGACACTGAAGGAAGCCCAGTAATGGCAGGCAATTCGCAACGGCAGGGCGCAATCCGCAAGTCCAAGAAGGGCGCTCAGGTCGGGTCGGGGGGCAAGCCCAAGCGAGCACTGACCGGCAAGGGCCCCACACCGCCCGCGGTCGAGCGCAAGGGTCATCCGGCGTCGCGTCGCGCTGCGTCGGCCGGTCGCCGCGAGCCCGACAAGCGGGCGGGTCGCAGCGGGCCGGGTCCGCGCAGCCGCAGCTCCGAAGCGGCCGAGCTGCTGGTCGGGCGCAATCCCGTCGCCGAGGCGCTGAAGGCGAAGATCCCGGCCACCGCGCTGTACGTGGCGGTCGGCCTCGACTCCGACGAGCGGGTCACCGAGGCGATCAAGCTGGCGTCCAACCGAGGCATCGCCCTGCTGGAGATCAGCCGCGCTGAGATGGACCGCAAGACCGGCGGGCTGCTGCACCAGGGCATCGCACTGCAGGTACCGCCGTTCGCCTACCGCGAGTTGCCCGACGTGCTAGCGGCCGCAGCCGAGTCCACCACCGCGCCGCTGCTGGTCGCGCTGGACGGTGTCACCGACCCGCGCAACCTCGGCGCCGTCATCCGCTCTGCCGTCGCATTCGGCGCCCACGGCGTGATCGTGCCCGAGCGGCGCGCCGCCGGGGTCACCGCCACCGCGTGGCGAACGTCGGCCGGCACGGCAGCGCGCATCCCGGTCGCGCAGGTCACCAACCTGGTGCGGGCGCTCAAGGACTGTCAGCAAGCCGGCATGTACGTCGTCGGGCTCGACGCCGACGGAACGACGACGCTCGACGAACTGCAGTTGGCCACCGACCCGATCGTCGTGGTGGTCGGTTCCGAAGGTCGGGGCTTGTCCCGGCTCGTGGGCGCGACCTGTGACGTGACGCTGTCGATCCCGATGGCCGGCGACGCCGAGTCGCTGAACGCTTCGGTGGCTGCCGCGGTGACGCTGGCCGAGATCGCGCGGGCCCGCCGCCTCGCCTAGCATCACTGACAGGCGTGAGGGGACGACATGGCCAAGCCAGTGCAGGGCCGGCAATCGGCCGAGATTGACGGGGACTTCGTCGTCTTCCTGATCGGCACCAGGTTCGGCGTAGGGCACCCGTTACTTTGGTTTCGCGACCTGGGCGGCCGGCGCGGGATGCTGCACATGCTCAAGTATCTGAGCCAGCATCCGGACCGGGGACTGCTCGCCTACGAATTCGGCTTCCCCACGATCGTCCAGTACTGGCGCTCCTTCGAGCACCTCGAGGCCTTTGCGAAAGACGGCGACGACCCGCACCTGGCGGCGTGGCGCAACTATTGGCGCCGGGTCGGCAAGGACAATCGCAGCGGGATCTGGCACGAGACCTACCTGGTACGCGCTGGTGACTACGAGGCCATCTACGCGAATATGCCCCCGACCGGGCTGGCCAAGGCCGGTCGCCTGGTGCCGGCGGCCAAGTCGAGCACATCGCGCGGCAGAATTGGCCGCCGAACGGTCAGCTGATCCGGATTCGTAGCCGTCGGAA
>JBDTXT010000075.1:0-9227 GCA_040006035.1 Pseudonocardiales bacterium
ACTGAGTCGACGTCGGTCATAGGCGGCAGGCGTGGATGTCGGTGACGATGATGCCGCGGGCGCCGAGGTCCCAGAGCTGGTCCATGATCGCGTTGGTCTGCTTGCGCTTGACCATCGAGCGCACCGCCGACCAGCCGCGCTCGTGCAGCGGCGACACCGTCGGCGACTCGATGCCAGGCGTGATGGCGACGGCCTGCTCGACCAGGTCGTCGGAGATGTCGTAGTCCATCATCACGTACTGCCGGGCGATGATCACACCCTGCAGCCGGCGGGCCAACTGCTCCACCCGTGCGGTGGCGGGTGCGCCTCGTCGCCGGATCAGCACGGCCTGACTGGTGAGCAGGGGCTGGCCGAATATCTCCAGGCCGGCGTTGCGCAACGTCGTCCCGGTCGAGACGACGTCGGCGATCACGTCGGCGACGTCGAGGCGTACCGCAGTCTCGACCGCGCCGTCGAGCCGGATCACCTCGGCCGCTACCCCCTGCTCGGCGAGGTAGGCGGCCACCACGCCGGGATAGGCGGTCGCAATCCGCTTGCCTTCGAGGTCCTTGACGCCGCCCGCCACGCCAGGCAGGCCGGCGAAGCGGAACGTAGAAGCGGCGAAGCCGAGCGGCAGGATCGGCTCGGCGTGCGCACCGGAGTCCAGCAGCAGGTCCTCGCCGGTGATGCCGACGTCCAGGCGACCAGAGCCGACATAGATAGCGATATCGCGCGGGCGGAGGAAGAAGAACTCGGTGTCGTTGTCGGCGTCGATGAGGACGAGTTCGCGGCTGTCGGTGCGCTGGCGGTAACCGGCCTCGGTGAGCATCTGGCTGGCCGGCCCGGCCAGCGAGCCCTTGTTCGGAACGGCGATTCTGAGCATGGTCTACCTGTCTGCGGGCGTGATGAGGGCGGCGGCGGACCTACAGATGTCGGTACACGTCATCGAGCGCCACGCCCTTGCCCAACATGATCACCTGTACACGGTAGAGCAGCTGGCTGATCTCCTCGGCGGTGCGCTCAGCCGACTCGTACTCGGCGGCCAGCCAGACCTCGGCCGCCTCTTCGACGACCTTCTTGCCCTGGGCGTGCACTCCGGCGTCGAGGGCCTCCACCGTGCCCGAACCCGCCGGTCGGTTGCGCTGCCGCTCGCTGAGTTCGGCGAACAGTTGGTCGAAGGTCTTCATCGCCTGGCGAGCCTACCGGGCGCCCCTCAACTGGACCGCCGCCTGGAGCGCTCGCCGCGGTGCGCATTGGGACGTGAGTCCTCGGCCCGGCGCAGCCGCCATTGGCGCAGGTGGTGATAGCCGCGGACGGACTCCGGGCGGCGCTGGCGCAGCGCGAGGCGGGCGTCGTCGCGCAGCGACTCGGCCATCACCCGGTCGACCAGCACCCAGCCGGGCCGGCACAGCGAGGTGAGCCGGCTCGCGATGTTGACAGTCGAGCCGTAGACATCGCCGAGCCGGTTCACTATCGGGCCGGCGGCCAGACCGATCCGTAGCGGTGGCAGCCGGTCGTCCTGGGCAGCGGACTGCTGCAGCTCGAGGGCGATCAACGCGCCTTCGGCGGGCTCCTCGGCCACGAAGAGCACCTCATCGCCGATCGTCTTCACGATGCGGCCGTTGTGCGCACCGACGATGTCGGTGGCCGAGGACTCGAACGCCTCGAGCACCTCACGCAACGCAGCTTCGCTGGCCTTGCGGGTGAGCGTGGTGAACCCGGACATGTCCGCGAAGCCGACGACTGACGTCGAGGTGCCGGAATCGGCCATCTCGCCGGTGGCGTGGGACACGATGCGGGAGAAGTACGCGGCGAGCTGGCGACGCCACACGTAGGTCTGGATGTCTTGGATGGTCGGCAGCAGCTCCTCGAGGAACTGCCCGATTGCCTGCTCGGAGGAGAGCAGTTCCGGTCGGCTGGTGACGAGTTCGACGAGCAGTTGCCCCTGCCAGGCGGCCAGGCGGGAGAAGGTTTGGCCCAGCATCCGGGTGATGGCCGTGAGCAGTTCGTCATCGATGGCCAGGTTCTGTGACAGGGACTTCGCCGCTGCCAGCGCGGAGACGTCGCCGTCGGTGAAGACGATTGCGTCGTCGTCGACGGTCGCGAAACCGAGCGCGCGCCACATGCGGCGCGCCTCGTCCGGGGCAATGTCGGCCGCCCTGCTCAGATCCGCGCGGGCGTGCTTGCGCGGGCCGCCGAGCAGGGTGCGCTCGAACCGATCGAGCAGGCGGGCCAGATCCAGGTCGCCGACGTCAACTGCCTCAGCGCGGCTGCTCGGATCCGCGTCGTCGGTGTCAAGGTCGCCGACCTCGGCTCCCTCGGCCCGGCTGCTTGGATCCTCGGGATCGGTCACTGCGACCCTAGGTCGTATGCACGATGAGGACGTCGACGGGCGTGTGGCGGGCCACGTCGAGCGGGACCGAGCCGAGAATCCGTCCGGCCAGCGTGTTCAGCCCACGGTTGCCCACCACGAGCAGATCCGCGCTGTGCTCGCGCACCACCTGCTGCAACGTGTCGGCCGGCTTGCCCTGCACCACGATGGTCTTGACGTGGGGGGCGCCGGCCGCCAGCGCCCGGTCGCGGGCGCGGCGCACGGTGTCCTCGGCCGGGGTCGACCCGACGACCTGGTAGGCGGCATCCGCGCCGAGGATGTCCTGTTCCTGCGCCAGGCTCTTGCCGTTCTGCGGGGCGTAGGCGATCAGCAGCGTCGCGTCGCAGTCCCTGGCCAGTTCTGCGGCGCGATCAACAGCCCGCAACGATGTGTCGGAGCCATCCGTGCCCACCACGATGGTCTGATACGCGCCCATATGTCCTCATCTGTGAACCGGCGGTGGTCGTGGGGTGACCCTAGCGGCACGGGCCAGAGCCCGAGCGCCGTCTAGCTGCGGGAGTAAGGCGATAGGGCGACTGCTGTTGCCAGCGCCGCGACCGTGGCTTCGTAGCCCTTGTCCTCGCTCGAATCAGGCAAGCCGGCCCGGGCCAGGGCCTGCTCGTCGTCGTCGCAGGTGAGCAGGCCGAAGCCGATCGGCACCCCGGTGCGTTGCGTCACGAGGGTGACGCCGGTGGTCGCGGCCTGGCACACGTAGTCGAAATGGGGGGTGCTGCCGCGGATCACCACACCCAGGACGACGATCGCGTCGAAGCCCGCTTCGGCGAGGCGGGCTGCTGCCACGGTGAGTTCGAAGGCTCCCGGAACTCGCAGTTCGGTCACGTCGTTGACCTTCGACTCGCGCAGGGCGCGGCGGGCGCCGTCAAGCAGGCCGTCCATCACCACGGGGTGCCACTGGCTGGCGATCACCGCGACCCGAAGGTGCGCCGCGCCCTGGACCGCACCCAGTTCCGGCGCGCCGTGGCGGCTCATGAGCCGTCGCCGTCGAATTCGAGGTCGTGACCCATCCGGTCGCGCTTGGTCTGGAGATAGCGGACGTTCTCGGGGTTGACGTGCGCGGGCAGCGGAACCCGGCCGGTGATCCGCAGACCGTAACCCTCGAGACCGGCCCGCTTGGCCGGATTGTTGGTCAGCAGCCGCATCGAGTGGATGCCCAGGTCGACCAGGATCTGGGCGCCGGTGCCGTAGTCGCGGGCGTCGGCGGGCAGGCCGAGTTCGAGATTCGCGTCCAAGGTGTCTGACCCGGCGTCTTGCAGTTGGTAGGCCTGAAGCTTGTGCAACAAACCGATGCCGCGCCCCTCGTGGCCCCGGATGTAGAGCACCACCCCGCGGCCCTCGCGGGCAACCGTAGCCAGTGCTGCGTCCAGTTGCGGCCCGCAGTCACAGCGCAGCGATCCGAAGACGTCACCGGTCAGGCACTCGGAGTGCACCCGCACCAGGACGTCCTCGCCGTCGCCGACGTCGCCGAAGACGAAGGCGACGTGTTCGCGCGAGTCGTAGCTCGAGGAGTAGCCGACTGCCATGAATTCGCCGTAACGCAGCGGTACGCGGGCCGACGCGACCCGCTCGACGAGCTTCTCGAAACGCCGCCGGTAGGCGATCAGATCGGCGATGGAGATCAGGGCCAGGTCGTGCCCGTCGGCGAACACGCGCAATTCGTCGGCGCGCGCCATGCCGTTCGGGTCCTTCTCGCTCACGATCTCGCAGAGCACGCCGGCCGGAGGCAGTCCGGCCAGCACCGCGAGGTCGACGGCCGCCTCGGTGTGTCCGGGACGGCGCAGCACACCGCCGTCCTTGGCCCGCAGCGGTACGACGTGCCCGGGCCGGGAGAAATCGGCCGCGGTGGCGCCCGGGTTGGCCAGCAGGCGGATGGTGTGCGCGCGATCAGCGGCGGAGATGCCGGTGGTGACGCCCTCGCGGGCATCGACGGTGACTGTGTACGCGGTGCCGCGCCGGTCCTGGTTGACCCGGAACATCGGCGGCAGGTCGAGGCGGTCGGCCTCGTCCTCGGTGATCGGCACGCAGATGTAGCCCGAGGTGTAGCGGACCATGAAGGCGATCAGTTCGGGTGTGGCCAGTTCGGCCGCGAAGATCAAATCGCCTTCGTTCTCGCGGTCCTCGTCGTCGATGACCACGACGGGTTTGCCGGCCTTGATGTCGGTGATCGCCCGCTCGACGGTGTCTAGCCTGAGGCTCATCGGGTTGTTGTTTCCAGGAGTCTGGCCACGTACTTGGCCAGGACATCGACCTCGAGATTGACCGGGTCTCCGGGGTGGTGCGCGCCGAGTGTGGTGGCCCGCAGCGTCTCAGGAATGAGCCCGACTTCGAACCAGTCGGGGCCGATGGCGCTGACGGTGAGGGACACGCCGTCAACCGCGATCGAGCCCTTTTCGGCCACGAAGCGGGCCAACTCGGCGGGCAGTCCGAACCGGACGGCCTCCCAGGTGTCGCCAGGCGTTCGGGAGACGACTACGCCGGTGCCGTCGACGTGGCCCTGGACGACGTGGCCGTCCAGGCGGGCGTCGGCGCGTACCGCGCGTTCGAGGTTTACCTTGTCGCCGCCGCGAAGCGTGCCGAGCACAGATCGCTTCAGGGTCTCGCCCATCACATCGAAGTTGATCTGAGTCAGTGACTCGTGGCTGGTCCAGCCCGTCACCGTCAGGCACACGCCGTTGACCGCGATCGATGCACCCCGCGCGATGCCGTCAGCGATCGTGCGCGCGGTCAAGGCCAGCACGGCGGAGTCGCCGCGTGCCTCGACGTCGACGACCTCGCCGATCTCCTCGATGATCCCGGTGAACAACGCCTATTCGTCCTCTTCGGTCGGGGTGGCCCAGATCGGTCGGGCGACGATCTTCACGTCGTCGCCCAGCCGGGTAACCGTGTCGACATCCAGTGTGACGGCCTCGCCGATCGATCCGACGCCCGCGTGGCCCAGCGCACTCGGCCCGGCCCCCAGCAGGGTGGGCGCGAGGTAGGCGATCACCTCGTCGACGCAGGCCGCCTCGACGAAGGCGCCGGCCAGGGTTGGTCCGCCTTCGAGCAGGACGTGCCGCACACCGCGGTCATAGAGCGCCTTGAGCGCGAAGCGGGGTACCGCGGTGTCCAGCACCAGCGTCTCGGCCGCGCTGTCGAGGATGCGTGCGGTCTGCGGCAGGCGGTGGCGACGGTCGAGCACCACCCTCAGCGGTTGGTGTTCGGCCAGGTTGTCGTCCTCGTCGCGCACCGTCAGATGCGGGTCGTCGGCCAGCACCGTGCCGCTGCCGACCACGATCGCGTCCACCCTCGAGCGGAACGCGTGGGAGTCGATCCGTGACGCCACCGAGGAGATCCAGCGGGCGCTGAGATCGGCGGCGGCGACCCGTCCGTCCAGGGTGGCCGCGAACTTCCAGGTGACGAAGGGCCGCCCGCTGCGTACCGAATGCAGCCATGGGCGCAGCGCACCGGACGTCGCCGCGGCCGTCTCGACATGACCGAGGACCACGACCCCTGCCTCGCGCAGCTTGGCGGCACCGCCGGTTGCTATCGGATTCGGATCGTCGAGCGCGTAGACGACCTTGGCCACGCCGGCCTCGATCAGGGCGTCGGTGCACGGCCCGGTCTGGCCCGTGTGCGCACACGGCTCGAGCGTCACGACGACCGTGCCGCCACGCGCCGCCTCGCCGGCCTGAGCCAGGGCCACCACCTCGGCATGCGCGCCGCCCGCCGGTGCGGTGGCCCCCTCGCCCGTGAGCTTCCCGTCCGCGTCGAGGACGACTGCGCCGACCGGGGGGTTGGGGCTTGTCCGCCCGCGCACCAATTCAGCCAGGGCCAGTGCACGGTGCATGGCGGCCTGTTCGGCCTCGTTCATGTGCACGTGCTCTCCCTAGACCCGCATGCTGGCTCGGGCCTTAACGCGCAGTGCCTCGACGGCCTTCCCGGGGTCGTCGGCGCCGTACACCGCCGAACCAGCCACGAAGACGTCGGCGCCGGCTTCGGCCGCGGCCTCGATCGTGTCGGTGGTGATCCCGCCGTCGACCTCGATGAAGAGCCGCAGATGCCCGCCCGTCACTTGATCACGGGCCAGGCGCACCTTCGGTAGCACCTCGGCCATGAATGACTGCCCGCCGAAGCCCGGCTCGACCGTCATGACCAGCAGTGTGTCGAACTCGCGGAGGATCTCGAGGTAGGGCTCGAGCGGCGTGCCAGGTTTCACCGAGAGCCCGGCGAGTGCGCCGGCGGACCGGATCGCCCGCGCCGTCTGCACCGGGTCGCGGGCCGCCTCGACGTGGAAGGTGACGTTTGCGGCGCCGGCCTCGGCATAGCCCGGCGCCCAGCGGTCCGGGTCGTCGATCATGAGATGGCAGTCCAGCGGCAGATCGGTCGCCCGGTGCAGGGCCTCGACGACGGGCAGGCCGACGGTCAGATTCGGCACGAAGTGGGCGTCCATCACGTCGACATGCAGCCAGTCGGCACCGGAGACCGCCTGGGCCTGCTCGCCCAGTCGGGCGAAGTCGGCGGACAGGATGCTGGGAGCGATCATCGGCTCGGGTGCTCCGGGATGCGACACGCCCGCGAGTCTATGGCTTGGGTTGCGGCCCTGATGATCTCGGTCGGATGCGCGAGAAATGGCAGATCCGACCGAGATCATCGGATACCGGGGGTCGGCACACCGACAGCACCCGACCCTCAGCGCCGGATGAGGGCGCAGAACATGGCGTCGGTGCCCTGGCGATGTGGCCAGAGCTGGACGGTCGGGCCGTCGTCGAGGTGGTCGACACCGTCGAAGCTGTCGCGGGCGTCGAGCAGGTCGTGCCCGGCCACGACCTCGCGCGTCTCGGCCACGTGCGGCGAGCAGGCCGCATAGGCCACGACTCCCCCGGGCCGGACCAGACGCAGCGCGGCGGCGAGCAGGTCGCGCTGCAGCGTGGCCAGGGGGGCGACGTCGGCGGCGGTGCGCCGCCAGCGGGCCTCGGGCCGGCGGCGCAGTGCGCCGAGTCCGGTGCACGGCGCGTCGACCAGCACCCGGTCGTAGCCGCCCTCGATCTCCGGCAACGAGCGCGCATCACCGACGAACACCTCGACCTGCCAGGCCGCGGTGGCCTGCCGCACGAGTTCGGCCCGGTGCGGGTGCAACTCGTTGGCCCGCACTGTGGCACCGCGTTCGACGGCCAGCGCGGCCAGCAGCGCGGCCTTGCCGCCAGGCCCGGCGCACAGATCGAGCCAGCGCTCGTCGCGACCGGTGACCGGGGCGCGGGCCAGCGCGAGCGCGCACAGTTGGCTGCCTTCGTCCTGAACCCCGGCACGGTGATCACGTACCGCGGCCAGCGCGCCCGGATCGCCGGCGAGCAGCCGCACCGCGTAGGGCGAATACGGCCCCGGCTCGCCGCCGGACGCGGCGAGGAGTTCGTCGCGCCCGATCCGCCCGGGCCAACCGACCAAGTGGGTCTGCGGGCGCAGGTCGTCGGCGACCAGCGCCAGTTCGGTTTCGGCGAGATCACCACCCAGCGCATCGGCGAAGGCCGCGGCGATCCACTCCGGGTGGGCACTGTGCAGGGCGAGCCGGCCCAAGACGGAGCGCTCGGAACCGAGCCGGCTCGTCCACTCATCCCAGTCGGAGGTCACCACCCGGCGAAGCACGGCGTTGAGGAACCCTGCCGCCCGCCCGTTCCCCGTGGCACGGGCCAGGTCGACGGACGTCGCTACCGCCGCATGCGATGGAATCCGGGTGCGCAGCGCCTGGTACGCGCCGAGCCGGAGCAGGTCACGGACCGGGGCGTCGACGCCGGCCAGCGGCCGGTCCAGGCAGGCGGTGATGATCTCGTCGAGGGTGCCCGAGGCCCGCAACGTGCCATAGCCGAGTTCGGTGGCCAGCGCGGCATCGCGCCGGCTCAGGCCGCCGTCGGTGATCAGGCCCGGCAGCACCAGGTTCGCGTACGCGCCCTCGCCCGACACCGCCCGCAGCAGGTCGTAGGCGACAAGTCGAGGCTGGTCGGCAGCGGCATCATTGCGGGTGGGCCGGCGGCTGCGGCGTTCAGTCAAGGCGATCGCCCGGCCCGAGCCGCGCGCCCCGGGCCCAGTCCGCGGCCGGGATGGGCCGCTTGCCCGGCGCCTGCACGATGCCCAGTTCCAGTTCTTGGGTGGCCGTCCCCACCGAAATCCCCGACCTCTCGACGAGCAGCTCTCCTGGGGCCAGCGTGTTGGCACCGCGCAGCCGTACCGGTCCGAGCTTGAGCCGCTCTCCACGCAGCATCGTCCAGGCTCCGGGGTCAGGAGTGCAGGCGCGGATCAGCCGGTCGATGTGCCGGGCCGGCGCCTCCCAATCGACGCGTGCATCGTCGGTCGTGATCTTGCCCGCGACCGACACGCCGTCCGGCGACTGCGGCTGGGGCGCGAGCGTGCCGTCGGCGATGCCGTCCATCGTGGCGCTCAGCAAGGCCGCACCACTCACTGCGAGCCGGCCGAGCAGGTCACCGGAGGTGTCGCCCGGCCGGATCGCTTCGGTGACGAGACCGTAGACCGGGCCAGTGTCGAGGCCGGCCTCGATCTGGAAAGTCGACGCGCCGGTGATCTCGTCGCCGTGCAGGATGGCGTGCTGGACCGGCGCCGCGCCCCGCCACGCGGGTAGTAGAGAGAAGTGCAGGTTCACCCATCCGTGCGCCGCAACCTCTAGGGCGGCTGGTGGCAGCAGCGCTCCGTACGCGACGACCGGGCAGCACTCGACCTCGAGCTCGCGGAGGTGGCCCAGGAAGTCGGGAGCGCCGGGTCGCTGCGGGGTGAGCACCGGCACCACCGCCGCCGCGGCCGCAGCGGCCACCGGTGACTCGACCGGCTGCCGGCCACGGCCGGCGCGGGCGGCCGGACGGGTGATCACAGCGAC
>JBDTXT010000076.1:0-9171 GCA_040006035.1 Pseudonocardiales bacterium
TGCGCGATGTGGCGCTGCTCGGGTGGGCTGGCGACGTCATGGCTGCGGTTACCGGGTCGGCTGCCCGCGTGTCTGCGTGATGTGCGGTGGCGGCCGGTTCGGAAAGTTTGTTCCGCAACGCAGCATCCCGCGTCGGCGGGTCAGAAGGCGCATGAGATTCTGGACGCCGCATTGCCACCGTCCTTGGGGAGCCAACAGTCGTGAGAGTTCGGAAGAGGACCGCCGCCGTCGGCCTGGCCGTCGCCCTGGCTCTGGTCTTGGGCGGGCTGAGCGGCTGCGACTCCAAGGTCGGCCAGGCCGCGATCGTCGGCGGCCACCGCATCAGCGAATCCGATCTCTCCAAGTACCTGACCCCGACCGGCCCTAGCCCGTCCGTGATCGCGGCGGCCAGCAAGGCGAACCAAGGGGTGTACCCGAAGACCGAGGTCATCCAGATCCTGGTCCAGCAGAAGTTGTTCGAACTGGCCCTGGCCAAGAACGGCGGCGTACCTACCGACGGTGAGCTTGTCTCATTGCACGACCAGGCGGCCGCCACCTTCCTGGGCACCCAGCTCAAGGGGGCGGCGCTCGACTCTTACCTCAAGTCGGTGGAGGGCAACTACGGGTACGGCAGCCGATACGCGCAAGCGCTGCTACGCACGATCGAGCTGGAAGCGGCTCTGGTGGTCAAGATCAAGGCTCAGTCGATACAGGACGTCGCGGCCGCGGTGAACAAGCTGAACATCAAGGTGCAGATCAATCCGCGCTACGGCAAGTGGTCGCCGGAGAACCTGTCCATCGGCGCGCCGTCGGGGACCGTCCCGAGCTTCATCAAGGTCAGCGGCTTCCCGTCGCCGTCCGCCCCGGTCTCCACCTCTGGCACCCCCTGACTCTCAATGACCTCGCAACTGCAGCGTGCCGTCGAGGTGATGGATCGGCTGCGCTCGCCGGGTGGCTGCCCGTGGGACGCCGCGCAAACGCACGGGTCGCTCACGAAGTACCTGATCGAGGAGTGTTACGAGGTACTCGAGGCCATTGAGACCGGCGATCTTGAGTTGCTGCGCGAGGAGCTCGGCGACCTGTTGTTGCAGGTGCTCTTCCACGCCCGCATCACCGAAGAACTGCCGGCGCAACAGGCGTTCTCGATCGAGGATGTTGCCGCTGACCTGGTCGACAAGCTGGTGCGCCGGCACCCGCACGTGTTTGCCGGCGCCGCCGCGGGCGACGCCGCCACCCTGAACGAAACGTGGGAACGGCAGAAGGTCACCGAGAAGGGCCGCACGTCGGCCACCGACGGCGTGCCGCTGGCCCAGCCGGCGCTGGCGCTCTCGGCCAAGCTGGTCGCGCGCGCCGCCCGGGCCGACCTGGACGTCACGCCGGCACCGAGCGGGGAGTTCGGTGAGCGGCTCTTCACCCTGGTGCGCGAGGCCGTGGCGGCCGGTGTCGACCCCGAGTCCGCGCTGCGCGACACCGCCCGCGCCTACCGCGCCGCCATGATCGCCGCCGAGGCAACGTGAGACTGGCCCCGACCCGTCACTCAACGAAGTCCCGTGCGGCGGGGCGATCAGGGTCGGGCGGTCGCGGCCGATAGGGTTGCTCGACTGTGCAGTTGCATCGCGCAGACCGGTGAAACCTGAGGAAAGGGACCCCTGTGGCCAGCATCGAGGCCGTCGGCGCTCGCGAGATTCTTGATTCCCGCGGCAACCCGACAGTCGAGGTCGAGGTCGCCCTCGACGACGGCACCTTGTCGCGGGCGGCAGTGCCTAGCGGCGCGTCGACCGGCGCTTACGAGGCGGTCGAACTGCGCGACGGCGGCGATCGCTACGGCGGCAAGGGCGTCCTCAAGGCCGTCAACCATGTCCTTGACACCATCGGCCCCGAACTCGTCGGCTTCGAGGCCAGTGAGCAGCGCCTCGTCGACCAAGCGATGATCGACCTGGACGCCACGCCGAACAAGAGTCGGCTGGGCGCCAACTCGATTCTCGGAGTCTCCCTCGCCGTGGCCAAGGCCGCAGCCAGCTCGGCCGAGCTGCCGCTGTTCCGCTACCTCGGCGGCCCCAATGCCTACCTGCTGCCCGTGCCGATGATGAACATCGTGAACGGCGGGGCGCACGCCGACTCCAACGTCGACGTCCAGGAGTTCATGATCGCGCCCATCGGCGCCGCCACGTTCGCCGAGGCGGTGCGCTACGGCGCCGAGGTCTATCACTCATTGAAGTCTGTCCTGAAGAGTCGCGGGCTGGCCACCGGGCTGGGCGACGAGGGCGGCTTCGCCCCGAACCTCGACTCGACGCGAGCGGCACTCGAACTGATCATCGAGGCGATCGGCCAGACCGGACTCACCGCGGGCGTCGACATCGCCTTGGCGCTGGACGTTGCCGCCACCGAGTTCTACTCCGACGGCAGCTACCAGTTCGAAGGCTCAGCGACCACGGCCGCGGCAATGATCGAGTTCTATACGTCGCTGGTCTACGACTATCCGATTGTGTCGCTCGAGGATCCGCTCGCCGAGGACGACTGGGACGCCTGGCAGGCGCTCACCAACGAGTTGGACGACAAGGTTCAGATCGTCGGCGACGACCTGTTCGTCACCAATCCGCAGCGGCTGGCCCGCGGCATCGAAGCCGGCGCGGCCAATGCCCTGCTGGTGAAGGTGAACCAGATCGGCACGCTCACCGAGACGCTCGACGCGGTCGAACTCGCCCACCGCCACGGCTACCGCTGCATGATGAGCCACCGCTCCGGCGAGACCGAGGACACCACGATCGCCGACCTCGCCGTTGCCACCAACTGCGGCCAGATCAAGACCGGCGCGCCGGCCCGCAGCGAGCGGGTCGCGAAGTACAACCAGCTCATGCGCATCGAGGAGGAACTCGACGACGCCGGTCGCTACGCCGGTGCCGCTGCCTTCCCGCGCTACGAGCCCACCGAGTACGTCGCGCCGCCCAGTGCGGCACCGAGCGACGACGATTCGGACGAGGCCTGATCGCATGACAAGACCGAGCAGCAGTCCCGCTCGCAGGCCGCGCCGAGCGCCGCGTCGGGCCATCACCGGCCGTGCGCTCGTGCTCGGAACGCTCGTGGTGCTGCTCGTGGTGTTGCTCGCTGCACCGCTGCACCGCTACTTCGCCAGCCGCAGCGACGTCGAGCACGCTTCCCAACAGCTGCACAGCGACCAGCAACAACTGGCCGAGCTGACCTTGCAGCTGCAGCGGTGGAGCGATCCGGGCTACATCCAGCAGCAGGCCCGGCTGCGCCTGCAGTACGCGATGCCCGGTGACACCGTCTACATCGTCACCAATGACGGCCAGCAGTCCGATATCACCCGGACGAACCCCAACAAGGACACCGCCAAGGCCGCCGCCACCTGGAACCAGCGGCTCTGGGAGACGGTTCAGAAGGCCGGCTCTTGAGCTTGAACTGCGGCCCAGACCGGGCGGTGGTGGCCGAACAGCTCGGCCGGACACCGCGCGCCATGCGTGCGGTGGCGCACCGGTGCCCATGCGGCCATCCCGACGTCGTCGAGACCTCACCGCGGCTGCCCGACGGCAGCCCGTTTCCCACGCTGTACTACCTCACCTGCCCTAGGGCCGCATCCGCGATCGGCACGCTCGAGGCGTCGGGGCTGATGAGCGAGATGACCGAGCGGCTGCGTGATGACCCCGACCTCGCGGCGGCCTACACGGCCGCGCATGAGTCCTACCTCGCTCGCCGCGAACAGATCCGCCACGTCGAGGAGATAGCGGGCATCAGCGCGGGCGGCATGCCCAACCGGGTCAAATGCCTGCACGTCCTCGTCGGGCACGCCCTCGCGGCCGGGCCCGGCGTCAACCCGCTCGGCGACGAGGCACTGGACCTGCTTGCGGACTGGTGGGCCAACGGCCCGTGCGTCCCGCCGGTGCAGGCATGAGGGTCGCCGGCATCGACTGCGGGACCAACTCCATCCGGCTGCTCATTGCTGACAACGTCGACGGCCGGCTGGTCGACGTCGTGCGTGAGATGCGCATCGTCCGGCTGGGGGAGGGCGTCGACCGCACCGGCCAGCTTGCGCCGGCCGCGCTCGAGCGCACTCGTATGGCGTTGACCGACTACGGCGCGGCCATCGCTGTGCACGACACGGAGCGGGTTCGGATGATCGCGACCAGCGCCACCCGTGATGCCCACAACAGGGACGTGTTCGTCGCCATGGTTCGTGACGTGCTGGGCGTCGAACCCGAGGTGGTCTCTGGCGCCGAGGAGGCCGCTCTGTCTTTCGCCGGCGCGGTTGACGGACTACCCGGCCTCAGCGGGCGACTGCTCGTCGTCGACATCGGCGGTGGCTCCACCGAACTTGTTCTCGGCGAGCCGTCCGCTCCAGAGGCCCTGCAGTCGCACAGCATGGACGTCGGCTGCGTCCGGATGACCGAGCGCCATCTGCATGACGACCCGCCCACCGGCGAGCAGGTCCGGGCCACCGTGGACGACTTGCGCGCCGCGATCTCGTCAGCCGCGGTGGACGTCTCGATCACCGCGCCCGCCACGTTCGTCGGGCTCGCCGGCACGGTGACGACGGTCGCCGCCATCGCCCTCGGCCTGCAGCGCTATGACGCCGAGGCCATCCACGGCAGCGTCCTCAGCGCGGCGCAGGTGCACGACGTCACCGCCCGTCTGCTGGCGATGACGCGTGCCGAACGGGCGGCGCTCCCGGTGATGCATCCCGGCCGGGTCGACGTGATCTCCGGCGGCGCGTTGGTGCTGCGCACGCTGCTCGAGGCCACCGGATCGAGCGAGATCATCGCCAGCGAACACGACATTCTCGACGGCATCGCGCTGTCCTGCCCAGCACGATGAATTCGGGCTAGATCAGGTAGCCGGTCGGGACTCGGCCGGCTCCTTGGCCAAGCCGCGCTCCTCCTTGGCCATCTTCTTCTCGTGCTTGGTCAGCTTGCGCGGTGGCGGGTCGCCGCCGACGAGGGTCCGCCATACCTCCTCGGCACCCTTGCGGGCGACCAGGTTGGTGACGACGATGCCGGCCCCGGAGAGGGCAGCCCAGCCGACCGCGTCCTGCCATCTGACGTCGCGTTCCCCCGGCTTGCGCGGCGCATCCGCCGGTCGGGCGGCCGTCCAGGTGCGCTCGACGACCTTCTTGGTAGCGATCCCGACGGGGATGGTGACGAGCACCGTGATGATCTTCATGGTGAGGCGCCCGGCGACGTGGGCCATCGGATCTCCGTCCTTCGAAGTGTGCGATCACCCTACCCAGAGGTCACCGGTCTTAGTAGCCTGCCGCCCGTGCCATCCTGGCCCCATGGTGGTGTCTCCGGGTTCGGGCTGGCCGGGCGATCTGGCGACGCCGCGGACCCCGGTGGCCCATAATCCGGTCGAGGTGGCGCACCTCGCTGGATCGGCCGGCGACGCTAGCACCCTGGCGGCCCGCGTCACGGTCTGCCGGGCGTGCCCACGGCTGGTGCGCTGGCGTGAGCAGGTCGCCGTCGAGAAGCGCCGCGCCTTCACTGACGAGGAGTACTGGGGGCGCCCGATCGCGGGCTTCGGGGCCGAGCGGCCACGCATGATCATCATCGGGCTGGCGCCCGCCGCGCACGGCGCCAACCGCACCGGCCGGATGTTCACCGGCGACCGCAGCGGCGACTGGCTCTACGCCGCCCTGAACCGCGCCGGGCTAGCCAACCAGCCCACCTCCGTGGCGGCCGGCGACGGCCTGACGCTGGGTGGCGTGCGGATCACCGCCCCGGTGCGCTGCGCCCCGCCGGCCAACAAACCGACGCCGCACGAACGTGACACCTGTCGTGCATGGCTGGTTCGTGAGCTGCTGCTGAGCTGGCCGACGGTGCGCTCGATCGTGGTCCTGGGTGCATTCGGCTGGGCTGCGCTGTGGCCGGCCCTGCGTGGTGCCGGGGTGCCACTACCCACCCGGCTGCCGCGCTTCGGGCACGGCGCCGAGGCGGCGGTGGACGGCCGAACGGTCATCGGGTGCTACCACGTCAGCCAGCAAAACACCTTCACCGGACGGCTCACCGAGCCGATGCTCGATTCGGTGATGAGTCGCGCTGCTCAGGTGGCCGGGCTCGGAGTCAATCAAGTCAGCTGACGGCTGCCCGCAGCTCACCCACCGCAGCTTCCAGCCGGTCAACGGCAGCGGCAATCTCGCTGCCATGCGGTGCTGACAGGCCAGTCCGGATCAGGTTTCGTGCCAGCACGGTCGGCTTGATACCGGTGATGGCCGAGCGCGCCTCGAGTGCCGCCACCTCTGTCGGGTCGAGCCGTATGGAGTAGACGATCGAGGCGCCCGTCGTGCGCCGTACGCTTCGGGGCGCCAGTCGCAGCGCTTCGTCGCGCGCCTGCATTGCTGCGATCTCACGCTGGATGAAGGCAATGCGGCCCTCGGCGGTGTCAGTCACCGCTCGGACGTTAGGCCGCACCTAGGACAGTTTGCGTGGCCCCTCAGGCTTGTAATGCGGTCTGAGAACTGTCCTACCGTTGTCAGACGATTTCCGTCCTACAACCGTAGGACGGTTTCGGAAGATGACATGTCTCCGGAGGAGCCTGGGCAGGCGGCGCCGGGCGGCGGACCGGACCGGGGTGCCGTATCGGCAGCTGTTCAGTAGCGTCGAAGGTATGGCCGCGATGAACCACCCTGTCCGGATCCTGATCGTCGGTGGTGGCTACGTAGGTATGTACACCGCCCTCAGCCTGCAAAAGCGACTGTCGCGGGGGACCGCCGAGATCACGGTCGTCGAGCCCCAGGCGAACATGACCTACCAGCCGTTCCTGCCCGAGGCCGCGGCCGGCAACGTCGAGCCCCGGCATGTGGTTGTGCCGCTGCGCAAAGTACTGCGCAAATGCAGGGTCATCACGGCCGCTGTGACCGGGATCGAGCACGCCCGCAAGGTCGTCACCATCCAGCCACGCGAGGGCAGGGCCTACGAGGAGTCCTACGACCTACTGGTCGTCTGCCCCGGATCGGTGTCGCGACTGCTGCCGATCCCCGGCCTGGCCGAGCGCGGCATCGGGTTCAAGACGATCGGCGAGGCGATCTACCTGCGCAACCACGTGCTGTCCTGCCTCGACCTGGCGGCTTCGACGAATGACCTCGATCAGCGTCGCCGGGCGTTGTCGTTCGTGTTCGTCGGCGGTGGCTACGCCGGGGTCGAGGCGCTGGCCGAACTCGAGGACATGGCGCGTTACGCGCTGCGCTACACCCCGGACCTGACGCCGGGCGATATGCGGTGGGTGCTGGTCGAGGCGTCCAGCCGGATCATGCCCGAGGTGTCGGTGCGGCTGTCGGCCTACACGGTCGAGCGGCTCCTCGAGCGCAATATCGACGTGCGGCTGAACACCCGGCTCGAATCGGCCGAGGGCGGCCGAATGACGCTCTCGGACGGCGACAGCTTCCCCGCCGAGACACTGGTCTGGACGGCCGGCGTCAAGGCCAACCCGATGCTCGAGAACACCGACCTGCCCCGCGACGACGCCGGTCGGTTGGTCTGCGCGGCCAACCTGACGGTCAAGGGCGTGACCGGGGTGTTCAGCGCCGGCGACTGCGCGGCCGTGCCCGACCTGACCAAGAACGACCCGCACGCGATCACTGGGCCGAGCGCGCAGCACGCGGTGCGCCAGTCCAAGGTGCTGGCGGCGAACATCGTGTCCACCATTCATGGTGGGTCGCTGCGCGACTACCGCCACAAGTACGCCGGCTCCGTCGCGTCGCTCGGGCTCTACCGCGGCGTGGCCGAGATCTACGGGATCCGGCTGCGTGGCATCGTGGCCTGGTTCATGCACCGGACCTACCACTTGTCGCGGATACCGACGTTCAATCGCAAGGTGCGGGTACTCGCCGACTGGACCGGTGCGCTGGTCTTTCGCCGCGAGGTCGTCTCGCTCGGCCAGCTGCAGACCCCGCGCAGCGAGTTCGAGCAGGCTGCCGGGAACCGCCAGGACCCCGAGGTCTCCTGAGCTGGGTTCGGCACTCGGGGGCGGCACAATGGACAGGCCAGACCCCCGTGGCCCAACTGGCAGAGGCAGACCCCTTAAAAGGGTTTCAGTGTCGGTTCGAATCCGACCGGGGGTACTCCGCTATAACGCTAGTTGCTACCGCTCTAGCCGCCGCTCTTGCGCCGGAACATCCGGTTGTTGCCTGCCGCACCATGCTCGCCGTGGATCTTGGACGCCCCGTGGGCGTCGCTGTCGGCGGCGCGCTCGGCTTGGTGATTCCGCTTGGCCTCGAGGGCCTCGCGGAATTTGGCCTTGGCGTCGCCGCCGGCCCTGCTGGCCTTCTTGCCCGCGTCAGTCATGCCAACCAGCCTTGCACGTGCGCCGCGGCAGCACCAAGTGGGTTAGCGCGGGCCGCGAATTTCTCGCCGAGAATTGCTCACCCGATCGAACCTACGACAAGATCAAGGCGACGACATCGAGCGGAACGAGGCCAGCATGGACGCGACGGTCAGCGAAAACCCCGCAGGTCACCGCTACGAAATCTCGGTCGACGGCAACGTCGTCGGTTTCACGATGTTCACCCTCGACGGCGACGTCGCGATCATGCCGCACACCCGGATCCAACCCGAGTACAAGGGCGAGGGCCTGGCCTCGACGCTGATCGGGGCAGCTCTCGACGACCTGCGCGCGCGCCAGGTGACTGTGGTGCCCCGCTGCCCGTTCGTGCGCGAATTCATCGAGAAGCACCCGGAATACCAGAAGATCGTCAAGGGCTAGTGGCTACTTCAGTTCGATCGAGGACTTGTTCAGCAGGCGCCGGGCCACGATCAACTGCTGGATCTGCTGGGTGCCCTCGAAAATGTCGAGGATCTTCGAGTCCCGCGCCCACTTCTCCAGCAAGGAACCCTCGCTGTAGCCGAGTGATCCGGCCAACTCGACGCAGCGCAGCGTGACGTCGACGCCGACCCGGCCCGCCTTGGCCTTCGCCATCGAGGCCTCAAGCGAGTTGGGCTGATTGTTGTCGGCCATCCAGGTGGCCGCGAGCGTCAACAGGTACGCGGCCTCCCAGTCCGCCTCCAGTTGCAGCAGGGTGGCCGCCGCGCTGTGCTGCGTGTGCGCGGGCCGGTCGTAGTCGACGGTGACACCGGCCTGTTCGAGCAGGTCGGCGATCTCGTCCAGGGCGGCCCGGGCGCAGCCGACCGCCATCCCGGCCACCAGCGGGCGGGTGTTGTCGAAGGTCTGCATGGCGCCGGCGAAGCC
>JBDTXT010000077.1:0-9141 GCA_040006035.1 Pseudonocardiales bacterium
CGGACCCCGACGCACAAGTGCAGGGTGTCTCGCCGAAACTGTCGATCTCGCGCTATCTCATCGACCTCTGGCTTGCCGGCGAGTTGCCCGACTAGATCGTGCTCGTGATCATCGATTGCCCGCGTGGGCGACGGCTCAAGTGACGTGCCGGGCGAGGAATGCCAGTTGAGCCGGCGCCATCCGTCGCCAGTAGCCCACCTGATGTCCGCCGGGCGCGAACTGGCCAGCCGGTCTTGGACTGCGCTGTGCCGCGTAGTCGCGCGCGGCCGGGTAGAACCCGTCGTCGGTCGCCTGAGCCATTTCCCAGAGTCGGGGTCTGGCTGCATATATTCGCGTCGCTGCGGGAAGGCTCGCCACCAGAACAGGCACGCCCACCTCTAGGAGGATTCATGACCGAGCAAGAACCAGGCACGCAGCACGACGAAGAAGCGCAGGACGAGCGCGGTGCCCCCGGCTCTCGCGACGCGGGCGACATGAGCCCCGGATCTGAGCACCGCCCTGCCGGTACGTCCGACGCGCGCGACCACACGTCGGTCGACCCGCAGGACCCCGACGACGACGCCCCGAACCTGCAGACCCCGTAGCGCAAATTTGATCGACTGCAAGGAGCCGTCATGTCGGATGAACACGGCGCTGCTATCCCGCCGTACGAAGGCCGCAAATCTGAGGCCTCCGAAGAGCAGGACACATATAAGGACGGCGCTCGGACCGCTGGAGCCACCGCGCCGGTTACTGATCCCGATATGAAGGGACCCGAACCGGACGACACCGAGCGCGGCCCAACCGCATCCCCGGCGGACGAGCAGCCAGCAGGCGAGACGCCGGATGGTGCCGACTCGGCCGCGAGTACCGGCCCGTCGCACACCCCAGGCACCGGGCGGGCAGAGGACAAGCCGTCGGACTGAGCGCCCGTTCCGCGGTCTGACCGCGGCATTAGTTTGACACCACCGCGGCTGCCGGAGATCACCTCCGGCGGCCGCGGTTTTGCGTGCCGTGGCGTCCCACGTCTTGCGCAACCAGTGAGACCTGTGTGACGGTTGTGGCTGGTGGGACGGCAGCAAGCCGTCTCTCGCACCCAAAGTCCACGGTGGCCGCGCACCAACTGCGGTCGTACGCCGGGTGCCGCAGGAGGGACAGGACCGATGGTATGAGCCACCGTCCGGGGCAGCGACTGTCCTTTTTCGATGACGGCTTTGATGAAGCTATCGCAACGCAAACCTATCGCCCGGACCCGCTTGGGCCGGCGCGACACGCCCGGACGGGACGGCGAATCACGCTGGCGGGCCTCGTGGTCGCAGCCGGGGTAATAGCCAGTGCGGCTCTGCCCACGGTGAGTGCCTCGGCCGATCCGTCGGCCAACGACTGGTACCGCCTGCGCATGTGCGAGTCGAGCAACAACTACTCGATCAACACCGGCAACGAGCACTACGGCGCCTACCAGTTCGACCTGTCGACCTGGCGCAGCGTCGGTGGCACGGGCTACCCGGACGTGGCCTCGGCCCGCGAGCAGGATGCTCGTGCCCTGATCCTGTACCGCCAGCGTGGTTGGCAGCCGTGGCAATGCGCGGGCATCGTGGGCCTGCGCGAAGATCAGGACGCGCGTTCGGGACGCACCGGTGACATCTCCGTCCCGCGGCCCGGGGGGTCGGCAGGTTCGTCCTCCGGGAGCTCGGTAGTCGGCGTGCCGGCCTTCCCGGGCCGGTTCTTCCACTACGGCGACAGCAGCGCATCGATCAAGCGGTTCCAGGACCAGATGCACGCGCGGGGCTTCTTCCCGGTGGGCACTGGCGACTACGGGCCGCACACGCTGGCGATGGTCAAGCGGCTGCAGCAGCTCAATGGGCTGGTGCCCAATGGCGAGATCGGGCCGAACACCTGGCGGCTGGCCTGGACGGGCAAGTACTCGGTCGCGAGTGCGGCCAAGCCGAAACCTGCGGCGAAGCCAATGGTCGTGCCGGCGTTTGCGACCCCGCGGCGGTTCCACCTCGGCGATCACAGCGTGTGGATCAAGCGGTTCCAGGACAAGATGCACTCGCGGGGCTTCTTCCCGGTAGGCACCGGGGACTACGGGCCGCACACGCTGGCGATGGTCAAGCGGCTGCAGCAGCTCAATGGGCTGGTGCCCAATGGCGAGATCGGGCCGAACACCTGGCGGCTGGCCTGGACGGGCAAGTACTCGGTCGCGAGTGCGGCCAAGCCGAAACCTGCGGCGAAGCCAATGGTCGTGCCGGCGTTTGCGACCCCGCGGCGGTTCCACCTCGGCGATCACAGCGTGTGGATCAAGCGGTTCCAGGACAAGATGCACTCGCGGGGCTTCTTCCCGGTAGGCACCGGGGACTACGGGCCGCACACGCTGGCGATGGTCAAGCGGCTGCAGCAACTCAACGGGCTGGTGCCCAATGGCGAGATCGGGCCCAACACCTGGCGGCTGGCCTGGACGGGTAAGTACCGGCGCTAGGGTCGCCGCGCTAATCGATGCCGGCAATGGCCGGATGCTTCGGGTCGTCCATGCGGATCACGACGTCAGCGCTCTGTACCGGACGGACGGTGGCGTCGTAGTCGGCGAACGCGGCCAGGGTCCACTGCCAGGCAGCGTCCGTGCGGCGGGTACGGCCGGCCGGCGACATGGCCAGATGGATGGTGAGCTCGAACGGCAGGCCGCGGCCGAGCAGCAACTCACCACTGACGATCACGATCGAACCGGCTTCGGCGTGGCCCGCGGGGGCGCGGGTGGCCCGGTTGGTAGCCAGGTCCCGCAGCGACGGCAGGTACCTGCCGTCCCCGGTGGGGCCGAGCGGGTCGAGCACTTCGCGCCGAAGGGCTGCGGCGTCGAGCCAGTCGGGGAACCCGTCGACGTCCTGGCGGCCGTACTCCAGGCGAAGCGACGCGTCGCGCCAGAACGACTCGGCGTCGATGGCAGTTGCGGCGCGCCCCAGCGCCCGTAAGGGCGTGAGCAGGCTGTCGGCCAGGGGGCCCGTACCGGCGCAGCGGGGCCCGTCGATCGCCACTCGCAGGGCGTGGCCGGGTGCGGCGGCACCATCGAGGTGCTCGGCGAGCAGGTCGGGCAGCCGGGTGGGCTCCACCGGTCGATACGCGCCGGTCAAGCCGCCAACTGCGCCTTGATCTCGGCGACGCTGGGATTTGTCAGCGCGCTGCCGTCGGGGAACACCACGGTAGGGACGGTCCGGTTGCCTCTGTTGACCGACATGACCAGTTCGGCCGCGCCGTCGTCGAGCTCGATGTTGACCTCTGCGTAGGGGATGCCCGCGTGCTGCAGGCCCGACTTCAGCCGGGCGCAGAAACCGCACCAGTTGGTCGTGTACATCGTCAGCATCGGCGCGGCGGCCCTTCGCGTTGGGGGGTGTCTGGGGTGAACGTCCAGAGCGCCCGCGGACATTCCGATCAAGTCTACAACAGATATTGCGCAAGATATGTTGCGCAATATCTGTTGTGCAATTAGTGTCGACGCATGACAGAACGCGAAGTCCGCCAGATCACCGACTCCCGGGTGCTCGCGGCCATGGCCCATCCACTGCGGGGACGCCTGATGGATGTGCTGCGGGTCCACGGGCCGGCCACCGCCAGCATGCTGGCCGAGCGCACCGAGCAGGCGGTGGGCAACATCAGCCACCACCTGCACACGCTGGCCGCGGCTGAGCTCATCGAAGAGGCGCCCGAGCTCGCCAAGGACCGGCGCGAGCGGTGGTGGCGCCTCGTCTCAGCGGCCACCCGCTGGAGCGCCCGCGACTTCGGCGGTGACGCCGCGGCCGAGGCCGTCGAGATGGCAGCCGCCTCGCTGAACCTGGACAGGCAGGTGGGCTTCGTGCGTGCCTTCGCCGTCGCGGGCCAGGACGAGCGCGACTGGTGGGCGCAGGGGCCGTTCTCCACCGACAGCTGGTTGAAGATGACCGACGCCGAGCTGGCCGAGTTCGCCGCGTCCGTGATCGAGCTGTACCGCAGCTGGTCCGAGCGCGACATCCCCGACGACGGTCAGGAGCGGCGAGCGGTGTTCGCGTTCGCCCGGGCTGTGCCGGCCACGCCGTGACCACGACTTTGGTTGAGACGCAGGCGCCACGGCGCCGCGGCGGCCTGCTGCGCGATCGCGACTTCCGGCTGCTGTGGATCGGTGAGACCACGTCGAGCCTCGGCAGCAGTGTCACCTCGGTCGCGCTGCCGCTGGTCGCGCTCACCCTGCTGCACGCCGGCGTCATCGCAGTCAGCATGCTCAGTGCCGCCGCGTGGCTGCCTTGGCTGGTCATCGGTCTGCCCGCCGGTGCGTGGGTCGACCGCATGCAGCGGCGAGCGGTGTTGATTGTCTGCGACCTCGCCTCGCTGCTGCTTTTCGCCAGCGTCCCTTTCGCTGCCTGGGCCGGCGTGCTGACGATGACGCAGTTGCTGGTCGTCGCCCTGCTCAGTGGCGTGGCCAAGGTGTTCTTCTCGACCGCCTATCGGGCCTACCTGCCGGCGCTGGTCCACGGCGATGACCTCGTCGAGGGCAATTCGCGCCTGCAGGGCAGCGAGTCGGCGGCCCAGGTGGCCGGCCCCGGCCTGGGCGGGCTGCTCGCCCAAGCCTTCGGTGCCGCGAACGGCTTGATCGCCGACGCGGTGAGCTTCCTCGTCTCGGTGCTCTGTCTGCGCGGTATCGAAACGCGCGAGCCGCGCGTCGAGGTGCCCCGCCGCGCACTACGCCAGGAGATCGCCGAAGGCATGCGGTTCGTGGCCCGCGATCGGCTGTTGCGGGTGTTCATGATCTTCGGCGGCGCGGCGAACCTGATGCTCACCGGATACGGTGCGATCACTGTCGTCTTCCTCGTCCGAGGCGTCGGTCTGAGCTCGAGCGCGGCCGGCCTGCTGATCGCGACCGGCAGCACGGGAGGCGTGCTTGGTGCCCTTTTCGCCCCGCGCCTGGCCCGGCGCATCGGCAGCGCCCGCGCCCTGCTGGTGTGCAAGGTCGGCACGACCCCGTTCGGCCTGCTGATACCGCTCACCGGCCAAGGTTGGCGCCTCAGCTTCTTCGTGGTCGGGGCCATGGGCATGGTGGCCGGGGTGGTGGCGGGCAATGTCATCTCGGGTGGGTTCATGCAGGCCTACTGCCCGCCGCGGCTCATGGGCCGGATCACGACGAGCATGCAGGTCGTCAATTTCGGTGCGATTCCGGTGGGAGCCGTGCTCGGCGGATTGCTCGCCGACGCGGCCGGGTTCCGCCCCGCGCTCTGGATCCTGTTCGGCTCGTTCGTCCTGGCCTCGCTGATCTTGTTGGCCGCGCCGATCCGAGGGGATCGTGATCTGCCGACCCGCCCTGCCGAAGCGTCGGAGCCCGCTGGCACGATCGGGACGTGAGCGAAGCCGATGCAGCCGAGGCGGTGCTGGCCGGGCTCGACCCCGAGCAGCGCGCCGCCGCCGTCGCCGTGCGCGGCCCGGTCTGCATCCTGGCCGGTGCCGGCACCGGAAAGACGCGGGCGATCACGCACCGCATCGCCTACGCGGTGCGCTCCGGCGCGGTGCCGCCCGGCCAACTACTGGCGGTCACTTTCACCGCCCGCGCCGCGGGAGAACTGCGCACCCGGCTGCGCAAGCTCGGCGCCCACGGCGTGCAGGCCCGCACTTTCCACGCAGCGGCCCTGCGCCAGCTCACCTACTTCGCACCTCGGGTGCTCGGCGGTGCCATGCCGGATGTCGTCGACAAACCGCTGCGGCTGGTGGGCAACGCGGCCGCGCGGTTGCGGCTGCGCACCGACCGCGCCGAGCTACGCGACCTCGCGGCCGAGATCGACTGGGCCAAGGCCGTACTGGCCACACCCGACGACTACGCGGTGCGGGCCCGCAAGGCCGGGCGCGAGACATCGACGACGCCCGACACGATCGCCAAGGTCTACGCCGAGTACGAGCAGACCAAGCGCCGCGCCGGTCAGCTCGACTTCTCCGACCTGTTGCTGGTCATGGCCGGCGCCATCGAGGAATACCCCGACGTCGCCGAGGAGATCCGCTCGCGCTATCGCCACTTCGTCGTCGACGAATACCAGGACGTCTCGCCGCTGCAGCAGCGCATGCTCGACGCATGGCTCGGCGGCCGCGACGACCTGTGCGTCGTCGGCGACGCCAACCAGACGATCTACTCCTTCGCCGGCGCCACCCCTGAGCACCTGCTGGGCTTTCGCCGCCGTTATCCCGAGGCCGTGGTGGTTCGCCTCGAGCGCGACTATCGATCCACCCCTCAGGTGGTCGAGTTGGCCAACAAGCTCGTCCGCGGAAACGCCAAAGACGCCAAGCTGACGCTGATCGGCCAGCGCGCCGCCGGCCCCGCACCAACTTTCGCCGAGCACGACGACGAGCCGGCCGAGGCCAAATCGGTGGCCGCGCAATGCCGCGTGTTGATCGACACCGGCACTCCCGCGTCCGAGATGGCGGTGCTGTTCCGCATCAATGCGCAGTCCGAGGTCTACGAGCAGGCGATGGCCGACGCCGCGGTGCCCTACGTGCTGCGCGGCGGCGAGCGGTTCTTCGACCGTCCCGAGATCCGGGAAGCCCGGCTGTTGCTGCGCGGCGCCGCGCGGGCCGACCAGGACGGCGACAAGCTGCCCGACGCGGTCCGCTCGGTGCTGTCAAGCCTGAACTGGCACGCCGAGCACCCGCCCCCCGGCGGCACCGCCCGCGAGCGGTGGGAGTCCTTGACCGCGCTGGTGAACCTGTCCGACGACCTCATCGCGACCATGCCCGAGGCTAAGCTCACCGACCTGGTGGCCGAACTCGACGCCCGTGCGACCGCTCAGCACGCCCCGACCGTGCAGGGCGTCACGCTCGCATCGCTGCACTCGGCCAAGGGCCTGGAGTGGGACGCCGTGTTCCTGGTCGGCCTCACCGACACCACCGTGCCGATCTCGCACGCCACCACCGAAGCGCAGATCGCCGAGGAACGGCGGCTGCTCTACGTCGGCATCACCAGAGCGCGAGAGCGGCTGGCGCTGTCCTGGGCGCTGGCCCGCAGCCCCGGGCAGCGCCGGGGCCGGCGACCGAGCCGGTTCCTCGATGGGCTGCGCCCGCACGCCGCGGCCATTGCCACGCCGAAGCAGGCGAAGAAGAAGAGCACCGCACCCGAGGCGGCCGACGCCGAGTTGTTCGGCCGACTGCGGGCGTGGCGCAAGGCGCAGGCCGATGCGCAGGATTCGCCTCCCTACATCGTCTTCAGCGACGCCACGCTGGTGGCGATCGCCGACGCCAGGCCGACCTCGACCGCGGCGCTGGCCCGCATCTCCGGGGTCGGGCCGATGAAGCTGGAGCGCTACGCCGTGCCGTTGCTCGCCGTGCTGGGCGGCGCCGACCCGCAGAGCGTCGACGCGGTCGAGATCACCTAGTGTCCCGCTAGACGTCCTCGATGACAGTCTCGGCCTCGGAGCGGGCCGGGACCAAAGCGGTGAGCGCAGCCGCCAGCAAGATCAGCACGGCCGATGCGAGCAGGGCCTGATGCACGCCGCTGCGGAAGGCGCCGGTCGCAGCGTCGACGATCGGCTTGAAGATCGCCGGGGGATGGGCGATGTCGAAGCCGCCGACGTTGCCACCGCCGGTTTCGATCGCGTCGAGGATGAGTTTCTGGATGGAGCCGGTGATGCCGAGCGAGGCCAGCCGATCGGACAGGTCGCTGGTCAGATGTGAGTTGACCAGTGCTCCGAGCGCGACCACCCCGATCACCGCACCGATCTGGCGGCTGGTGTTGGTCGCGGACGCAGCCATCCCCGAATGGGCTGCCGGGACGTGGGTGAGCACCGCCGAGGTCAGCGGTACCACCGCGATCCCGAAGCCGAGCCCGGCGACCGCGAGTACGACGGCGAGCGCGGTGAACGACGGCGCGGCAGTGAGGTAGTGCCGGGTCAGCAGGATGCCCGCTGCGCCAATGACACACCCGGCGATCATCGGCACCCGCGACCCGGATCGCCCGACCCAGACACCGGTCAGCAACGAGCCGAGCACGATCGCCGCGGCCATCGGCGCGAAGACCCCCGCCAGCCGCCACCCGGAGTAACCGACGGCGACGTCCAGATACAAGGCGGTGAAGAAGAAGATGGAGAACACGCCGAAATACACGGCGAAGGCCACGAACAGCGCGGCGCGCACGATGGGCTTCTTCAGATACTTCAGGTCCAGCATCGGGTTGCGCGCCCGGCGCTCGACCAGGACGAAGGCCACGAGTGCGAGCCCACCGATCACGAACAGAGCGACGATCCAGGGTGCGGAGTAGCCGGCCCGCTCGCCGGATATCCCCGCGAAGATCACGCAGCCGAGCGCGGCGGTGCCGAGGACGAAGCCCGGGATGTCCAGGCCACCGGCTTGCGGGTCGGCGCTGTTGGGCACGAACACCACCGTGGCCGCCAGGAGCGCGACACCCAGCGCCAGATTGAACCAGAACACCGTGCGCCAATCGCCGGCCCCGACGAGCACGCCGCCGATGACCGGCCCGAGTGCCAGCGCCAATCCGGACACTGCCGCCCATGCGCCCAGCGCCCGCGCCCGCACCGCGCGGTCGGCATAGAGATGCCGAATGACCGACAGGGTGCCCGGCTCCGACGCGGCCGCACCCACTCCCATCACGGCCCGTCCCGCGATCAGCGTCTCGACGTCAGGCGCCAGTGCACACATCACCGAGCCCGCGCAGAAGATGACGATGCCGATCACCATCACCCACTTGCGACCCAACCGGTCGCTGAGCGAGCCGGCGATGAGCATCAAGCTGGCGAAGACGAGCGCGTACGCGTTGACGACCCATTGCAGTGAGATCACGCCCGCGTGCAGGTCGGCCTGGATGCTGCCGAGGCACACGCTGACGATCGTGGTGTCGAGAAAGGTCAGGAACAGCACGGCGAGCACTGTCGCGAGTGCCGCGCCGCGCGGACTCGCGAGGGCCGCGCCGCGCGGGCGGGTGCGCGAGCCGATCGAGGTCACGGGCTACTCAGCCCGGCAACGTCGTCGCGGCGGCGGTCGTGCACACCTGCGGCGGGGCGCCCTGGGCGGCGAGCACGCTGCAGAACGTCGCGCCGGCCACCTTCCACCTACCGCCCTCGTGCACGGCGTAGCCGGTCGTGTTGGGGCGGGTGGGCTTGCCGTCGAGCAGCACTGTGAAGATCACCGTCGCCTTGTTCGCGGAGGTGA
>JBDTXT010000078.1:0-9099 GCA_040006035.1 Pseudonocardiales bacterium
TGGCCCTGCGCGAAGAGAACTCGCCGTGGACGAACGTGCTCGAGTCGGTCTGCGCGACGCTGCCCGAGCTTCGTGGCGACGAGCTCACCGCCGTCGCCAGGCTCGCGGCCGAAGGCCCACCCGAGGAACAGGTCGGGCTCGCGCCGTTCGCTCCGCCGGAGTACATGCCCGAGCCCGCCGGTGGCCGGCGATGAACGCCTTCGACGTGATCCTGTTCGTCGCGGTGCCCTACGCATCCATCGCGATCTTTGTCGTAGGACATTGGTGGCGCTACCGCTACGACAAGTTCGGCTGGACGACGCGGTCCTCGCAGCTCTACGAGCGCAGGCTGCTGCGCATCGGCAGCCCGCTGTTCCACTTCGGCATCCTGTTCGTGGTCCTCGGCCACATCGGGGGACTGCTGATCCCGGAGTCGTGGACTGAGGCCGTCGGTATCACCGAGACGATGTATCACGCGGTTGCCGCCAGCCTCGGGATCGTTGCCGGCTTCTGCACGCTGGCCGGGGCAGCGATCCTGATCTATCGGCGGCGGACGGTCGGTGCCGTCTTCTCGGCCACCACCCGCAACGACAAGGTGATGTACATCCTGCTCATCGGCACCCTGGTACTCGGTCTCGGCACCACGGTTCTGGGCAACATGATCGGCCACCCGCACGACTACCGGCTCACCGTCTCACCGTGGTTCCGGTCGATCTTCTACCTGCACCCCGACACGAACCTGATCCTGAAAGCCCCGATCGGATTCCGCCTCCACGTCCTGGCGGCATGGGTCCTGTTCGCGTTCTGGCCCTTCAGCCGACTCGTGCATGTCTTCTCCGCCCCGATCGGATACCTCACCCGGCCCTACATCGTCTACCGAAGCCGGGACGACAAGCTCGGGGCGCGCACGCCTCGCCGAGGATGGGAACGTGTCGGATGAGCCAACCCGTTGACGATGACCGCAAGCCGGTCGATCTCGCCGCGCTGGGCGCCACCCTGCTCGCCGCGACGGAGGAGGATCACGCCGGAGGGCGAGCGGCCAAGACCGTCCTGCACGAGCCGGGCCTGCGCGCGACGGTGATCGCATTGCGGGCGGGCCACGAACTCGCCGAGCACGACGCGCCGCCCGCGGCCACGCTCTACGTACACACGGGACAGGTTCAGTTGCGCAGCGACGGCCGTGAGCAGGCGCTCACGGTTGGACAGTTGATCGCGATCCCGCACGAGCGGCACTCGCTGTTCGCCGACACCGACGCTGTCGTGGTGCTCACGGTGCGCTACGAATGATGACCGGCTCAGCCGGCGAGCAGCACCCCCAGGTAGCGCGGCCAAGGCGCTGAGTCCGGTGAGCGCGCCGGACATGGCCAGACCGTTGCCGAAGTCCACAATCTCAATGGAGGTTGAGCATGACCAAGTTCTCGAATACCCGGGCGCGCCTGCTCACGAGCGTGCTTGCTGCTGTGCTCGCCGCCACGATTGTTGCGTCGTGCAGTTCGGCCAAGCCCACCGCGGGGGTCAACAAGCAATCGTCAACGCCGGCGAGCACCGCAGGCACGACGGCCCCGGCAGGCAGTGAGACGCCAACGGCGGCCACCTCGACCGCGAGCACGGGCGACGGGTGTCAATTCGCCACCACAGCCCAGGTTTCGGCTGCGGTCGGGGCAACTGTCACGGCCGCCCCGCAACCCCCGGCACCGCCGTTCAACGCACCGTCGTGTCTGTACTCCAGCGGCACGGTGCCAGTCCGCCAGATCACTGTCTCGGTGGTGACTTCGGACCAGTTCGCCACCGTCCCGGGCCAGTCGGCTCAGACATATTTCCAGGCGGCCAAGTCAAATCTGGCCGACGTCAAATCGTTGACCGAATTCGGCGATGAGGCATTCACCGCCGGAAGCGCCGGCACCAACGTCTACGTGCGCAAGGGTGCGGCGGTCATCCGCGTCACTGCGGGCATCGGCGGTACCAGCGACGCGGCCGTGAGCGCGACACGTGCCGTGACTGCTGCGGTGCTCGAGCACGTCGGAGGCTGAGCAGTGCCGCGGTAGAGCGTCAGTCGATGACATCCAGGACGAACCTGGGCCACGGTGGTGTTCCCTCGGGACGTGCCGGACTTCAGGGCCGGGCCGAGACCGCGTCCGGGTCGACAGTCACCCGGATGTTGCGAATGAGGCCGTCGACGATGTTCAGCGCGATCACGGCGTAGGGCTTGCGGTCGACGAAGGCGAGGATCTGCGAATCGTCGCCAGCCGGGTCGACGACCAATGTCGCCTTGGTGAACCACCGCATGAGGTTGCGCGACACCTTGCGCCCGCCGTGGTTCGGGACATCCGTGCGTGGATCGTCCGGTCCCATGTCGGCGACACCCCACACACCGGGGTCGAGCAGCGCCGCGAGGGCGGCGATGTCGCCGTTCGACGTGGTCTCGATGAACTGGTCGACCACGTGTCGAGCCTGCAGTGACTCGGCTGGTTTGGCACCTGTTGGGCGCTTCTCGATCTTGGACCTGGCCCGTCGCGCCATCTGACGGCACGACGCCACCGAGCGGCCCACGGTCTGCGCGATCTCGTCGAACGGAGTGCGGAACACGTCATGCATGACGAACACGACGCGCTCGGCGGGCGTCAATGCGTCGAGCACAACGAGTAGCGCAATGCGTACCTCGTCGTCGAGGGTCACCCGATCTGCGGGATCTACCGGTCGCGCCGAAGTCGGCGCACCGACGAACTCGATCGTGCCTGTTTCGACCGAACGCTCGCGACGCGATCGCGCCGACTGGATCTGATCCAGGCAGACGCGACCAGTCACGACAATGAGCCATCCGCGGGCGTCGGCGATCCTCGGGTAGTCGGCCGCGGCGAAGCGCGCGAACCCTTCCTGTACCGCGTCCTCCGCTGCGCCGATGTCACGCAACATGCCGTAAGCCAGGTTGATCAGGTAGGGCCGGTGCGCGCGCCACGTCTCGTCGAACTGGGCCTCGGTCGCCCGGGTTCGCGTGTTCTCGTTCGCCGCCATGACACCACCACGCTAGGTCACTCGCCCTCGCACCTGCGAGTGCATTCGTAGGTCTTCGCTCATCAAGGACGACGCAGCGCCGCGAAAAGTGACATGGGCAACGCGCTGTCACTTTCCGTCGGTGGGCCTCGTCCTCTGCCTGGAACCACCCAACCCACAAGGACGGCCCAGATGAGCACGACAATCAACCGAACGATCACACCCAACGGCCTCGCGACGAGACACGGCAAGCTTGTACTCGCCTTGCTGTGCGCGGTCGCCTTCCTCGATTTCGTCGACGCGTCGATCACCAACGTGGCGTTGCCATCCATCCGCGGCGATCTGCACGTCAGCGTGCAAGGGCTGCAGTGGATCCCGAGCGGCTACCTGCTCACCTACGGCGGATTCATGTTGCTCGGCGGCCGCCTCGCCGACCTGCTCGGACGACGGCGCGTCCTGCTCACCGGCACGGCCCTGATAGGGCTCGCCTCACTTGGGGGCGGGCTCGCGCAGAACGAAGGGGCGCTCGTCACCGCGCGGCTGGCCCAGGGTCTCGGTGCCGCGTTGATGCTGCCGGCCGCGCTGTCGATCCTCACCACCACGTTCACCGAACCGGCTGACCGGCACAAAGCCCTCGGTGTCTGGGGAGGTGTCGGCGGGTTGGCCTCGGCGGCGGGTGTCCTGCTCGGCGGATTGCTCACCGACGGCCCGGGTTGGCGGTGGGTCTTCTTCGTCAACCCGCCCGCCGCGGCCCTGGTGCTCGTCGCAGTGGTGGCGCTGTTGCCGCACGACCGGCCGAACCGGGCCACTGGTGGCTTCGACGTGCTGGGCGCGACCCTCGTCACTGCCGGGATGATGCTGCTCGTCTTCTCGTTGGTGAAGGCACCGGACGAAGGTTGGGGTTCGGCCGCGACGATCGGGCGCCTGGTCGGCGCGGGGTTTCTCCTGGCAGCGTTCGTCGCGAAAGAGGCGGTCAGCAACAACGCGCTCATGCCGTTGTCGATCTTTCGCGTCAAAGGCCTAGCGGCGGCCGATGTCACGCAGCTGGTCGCGTTCGCCGGCTTCCTCGCGATCTTCTTCTTCCTCACCCTCTACATGCAGAACGTGCTCGACTACTCGCCAGTGAAAACCGGGTTGGCCTACCTGCCCCTGTGCTTCGCGATCGGCATATCGGCCGGCATCAGCGGGCAACTGCTCAACCGCATCGGCACCCGGCCGGTCATCACGGCCGGGGCGCTCATCACCTCCGGGGGTGTATACCTGCTCTCTCGCATCCCGGTCGACGGTTCGTACCTGACCGATCTGCTCCCCGGTCTGCTGGTCACGTCGTTCGGCATCGGCGCAGTGTTCGTCGGCGCCGTCACCGCGGCGAACAACGGAGTCCCTCCTGACAAGGCTGGACTCGCCGCCGCCCTGCTCAACGCGTCGCAACAACTCGGCGGGGCGCTGGGTCTCGCGATCTTCTCTGCCATCGCCACGGCACGCACCAACCACCTGCTCGCGCACGGGGCAGCCATGCCTGAGGCACTCACGGCCGGTTTCCACCGCGCACTGCTCGCCGGCAGCGTCTTCCTGCTAGCGGCGGCAGTCGTCGCGTTGCGCGCACCCAACACCCGTGGTGAGCCATCCGAGCCCGCCCAGATCGAAGGGATCCACTCATGACCGACATCCTGCCTGCCCGCACGGTGCTGTCCGGCGCGGTCGACTTCGCGATGATGTACGCCGCCCACGACGCGTTCGCGCGTCACCTCGACCGGCTGGTGACGCGGCTCGAGCACAGCGGGCGTGTGACGCCACCGGCCTTCGAGCAATGGCGCGAGTTCGACAGTCAACTGCACACCCACCACACCGGTGAGGACCTCGCCCTGTGGCCGGCCTTGCGCGCCGCCGCACCAGATGAGCACCAGGCGACGTTGGATGCGATGGATGCCGAGCACGCTGGTCTCGATCCGCATCTGGAGCGCATCGATTCGCAGATCGCCGACGCGCATGCCACCGCTGCGGCGGCGAGCATCCATGGGTTGTCGGCCGCGCTGGGCGCACACATGCGGCATGAGGAGAACGAGGCACTGCCGCTCATCGAGGCCTACCTCGGCCCAGCCGGCTGGGCCGGCTTCGGGCAGCACATGCGCTCGTCGATCGGCCGCAAGGGTGCTCAGACGTACTTCCCATGGTTGCTCGACGGCGCGGACGAGCAGACGACGCGACACATCCTGGCACTGCTGCCGTTGCCTGCCCGGATCTTGTACCGCCGCTCGTGGCTGCCCAAGTATCGGCGTTGCGGGGAGGGGGGCCGCCGCCACCCGAATGGCCGAGGCGGCGCGAACGGCCAACCACGCAACTCCTGAGCGGGCCGCTCGTCGGGCTGAGGCCACGGCGCACCTGTTAGCCGAGAATCACCCGAAGCCGCGGGAGTCCTGCTTCAACGCGGTGTCGACACTGACCGCGGCTGCGATGACCAGTGCCTGCATCGGACCCTCGAGCGGGCGGTGGATCTGCACGACGTAGTTGTCCGCCGTCGTGAACATCGTCTTCGCCAGCCCCTCCCACGTCTTCGTGATCCGGGCGACCTCGGTGTCGGTGTGGTCGCGGATGCTGAAATTCCACGCCCGCCAATTCTCGGCATTGATCGAGCCGAGGGTCTGACCGCCCGAGTCCAGCGCGAACCGGATCTTGCCGATCATGTTCTGTTGCACGATCTGGCCGATCTCGTTGCCGGCCGGATCCTGCACGATCAGGCGTGACTTCATCACCTTCGCCGGACGCGTGATCGCCAGCAGCGGGCTGCCTTGCATATCGACGATCTGCAGCTTGTGTGTCATGTACTGGTCGAGCGAGGTGAGCAGTCGGGCGGCCTTCTTCAGCCCGCTCTGGCCGACCTCTCGCACCGCAGCGATCTGGCGGGCGTTCTGGTCGTAGATGGCGTACTCGTTGTTGATCTCGATGAGTTTCGCCTTCTGGTTCACTACAAGTACGGGTTCGTTGAACACCGACCCGCCGCCTTGGAAGGCCGCCACGCCGGCCTTCCCGGCGCGCTGGACATCGCCCTGCACCCTCTCCGGAGCGCGCTGGACGGTCGGGACGTGGCTGCCGCCGCCGGGCGGATCGATTCCTGCCCGGCCGTGAGAGGAAACGTGCTCGGTCCACTCGCTGCCGTTGAAGTAGCGCATCTCGTGCCGCCCGAAGGGGTCTGCATACCAGTCGGGCGGCGTCGCAGTTCCTGTCATGGGAAGATCGTACGGGCCGAATGCTGTTCCGCGGCCGGTGCGTTGTAGCTCAGCTTTCTTCGGTCTGCCGGCGCGCGCGGGCTCGCCGTTTGCCTTCGTGCATCGCCTGCACACGGGCTATCGGGATCAACCGGCCCTCGCCCACCAACTGCGGGCTCAGCTCCTGTGGCTTAGGCATCACCTCGGCCCAGCGGTCCCGGCCGGACAACAATGTCGCCGCGGTCTGCAGCGTGAAGTCGCCTGGGCTGACGGCATCGAGTTCGTCCCAGGCCAATGGATATGAGACCGGCGCTCCCGGGCGCAGCCGCGGGCTGTAGGCCGCGACCACCGTGGCCCCGCCGGCGCGCGTCGAGTCAAGAAACACCTTTCCCTCGCGGTGCTCACGAACGAACGTGGTGGTGGCGATCGTCGGGTTCAGGCGCTCGGCGCGGGCGGCGATGGCCCGAGTCGCCGCGGCCACTTCTTCGGTGGTCGCGCTGGCCAGTGGTACGAGGATGTGCAGCCCCTTCGCTCCGCTGGTCTTCACTGCGCTAGCCAATCCGAGATCCGCGAGCGCCTCATGCACCAACTGCGCAACTCGCACGGCGAGGTGGAACGCATCCGCGTCCGGCGGATCGATGTCGAGTACCAGGTGGGTCGGGCGATCCCGCTCATCGACTCGGTACAGCGTCGGGTGGTATTCGACGGCGCGTTGATTGGCGAACCACAGCAGCGTTCGGCGCTCGTTGCACAGTGCATAGGAGATCTCGCGCTTCGAGGCCGCCGCCCACACCGGCACGGTCGTCACCCAGTCCGGGGTGTATTTCGGGACGTTCTTCTGCATGAAGGGCGCCTGGCCGCGCAGGACTCGCATCACGGACAACGGTCGGTCCCGAAGTTGGCGGATCATCCGCTCACCAAGCGCGTCGAGGTAGTCAACCAGGTCGCGCTTGCTCGCCCCAGCGCCGTCGAACAATTCTTGATCGAGGTTTGTGAGCTTGACGTCCTCGCGTACCTCGTCGGTGCTCATTGCTTCATCGTGCCGCAATTGCCTGGGCACCTTGTCGCGACGATGTTCCGCCAGGCCCTGGCTGAGCAGGGTGTCGAGGCCGTCGAGAGCTCCCGAGGCGTATTCCACGTACCACTTATCATCTTCGGGATGCACAACCTGGCAGTGCACGGAGCGCGAGTGGAAATCAGATGATCGGCGATCGCTGGGGTGTCACCGACGATGAGGTCGCACGCCGGTATCCGTGCGACGACGTCGTTCGGTCGCCGGTACTGCAGGCTTGGCGCGGTGTCACCGTGCGGACTACCCCAGAGAACTTGTGGCCGTGGGTGGCGCAGATCAGGCTCGCGCCGTATTCCTACGACTGGATCGACAACCTCGGGCGGCGCTCGCCTCAGGAACTGCGCGACCTGCCGGAGCCCGCCGCCGGACAGCCGTTCACCACGGCGGCAACGCGCCGGCTCGGCCGCATCCTGACCGTCTCGGCGACCGAGCACATCACCGGGCGTATCGCAGGCACCGTCATCTCCTATGTACTCGTGCCCAACGGCGACACAACCCGCCTGCTCATGAAGATCGTGGCTGCGAAGGGCCGCCTGACCGCTCCGTTACTGACGGTCGGTGACCTCGTCATGGCCCGCCGACAACTGCTCAACCTCAAGCGCCTCGCCGAGCAAGGGGCACCGACACCGCTCGCTCAGTGAGCAGCGCGCGCAGTGGCGCAGTTCGACCTATGCAACGCGGTTGGTCAGTCATGCCTGGACGTCGGGCGGGCCGGATCGTGCGTGGCCGCACCGGCCACGACGTCCAACTCATAGATCTGGCCCACCAGGTCGGCGCCGAAGCTATGGTGCCGATCCTCGGCAACGAGAGTGAAGCCTCGTGACAGGTAGAGCTGTCGCGCTGCGACGAGGACGTCATTGGTCCACAGCCTCATGCGCTGGTAGCCGGCCGCGGCGGCAAATCGTATGCACTGGTCGACCAGATGTCCCCCCACGCCGTGGCCGCGACCCTCGGGGCTCACCAACAGCAGTCGCAGCTTGGCAACGCTCTGATCGGCTGCGACGCAGAAGATGCACCCAACCCGCTTGCCTTCGATCTCGGCTATCCAGGCGGCCTCTCGGGCCGGGTCATGCGCACCGGCGTAGTCGGCGACAATCTTGGCCACGAGCGCCTCGAACCCGGCGTCCCAACCGAACTCCGCCGGGTACTGCTCGCCGTGCGCCATTACCACCCAGCCCAGGTCGCCGGGGGCGCCCAATCGTCGAAGCAGGAGCCGCGGGACAGTCATCTCGCCTCCAACTGAAACGTTCGTTTCAGTGAGAGACTAACGCTATGACCGTCGCCAGGCGAGCCCCTTCCGCCCGCCAGGAAGAATTGCTCGAGCGCGCCTACGACTACGTCCTCGCACACGGGCTGGCCGAGCTGTCGTTGCGGCCGCTCGCGGCCGCCATCGAGTCCAGCCCCCGGGTGCTGCTGTTCCTGTTCGGCTCAAAGCACGGTCTCGTCCGAGCCCTACTTGCCCGTGCGCGCAGCGACGAACTCGCGCTCATCGACCAGACCCGTCACATCGGGAGGCACGACGACCTGGCCACTGTCCTACGCACGACCTGGCTGTGGCTGGCTGCCGACGCCCACCGCCCTCTGCTGAACCTGTGGGCGCAGGCGTATGCCCGTTCGCTGGTCGAGCCCGGGGGACCATGGGCCCATTTCGCCGAGCAGTCGGTCGCCGACTGGCTTGCTGTGCTCGCCGCCGCGCAGCCCGCCGCGCGCCGAAACACCAAGCTCGGCGCGGCCGAACGCACGCTCGCGCTGTCGGTCCTGCGCGGCGCGCTTCTCGACCTGCTCGCCGCCGGCGAAGCCGAACGCACCACCGCGGCCGTCGACCAGCATTTGACCAATTTGTTGCAGTCG
>JBDTXT010000079.1:0-9094 GCA_040006035.1 Pseudonocardiales bacterium
GCGCCACCCGGATCCCCCACGGCCCGGTCGCCTCGTCCAGGACGCCACGCAGCTTGGTGTTGATCTCGTCGCGGCTGGTCAGCGCCTGTTCCAGGTTCAGCGAGCCGACCACGTTACGCAGCGTGGTGATCGTCAACTGCTCAACGGCCTGGATGTAGTTCTGGATCTCATACGTCGCGGCTCGGGGGTCGGTGACCTGGAAGTAGATGACGGAGTCGATGGCGACGGTCAGGTTGTCGGAGGTGATCACCGGCTGTGGCGGGAAGCTGACGACCTGCTCGCGCAGGTCGATGAGCGGTCGCATCCGGTCCACGAAGGGCAGCAGGAGCGTCAGGCCCGGGGTCGCGGTGCGCACGTAGCGCCCGAGCCGCTCGACAACGGCGGCGCGTGCCTGCGGCACGATGCGGACCATCCGCCCCAGCGCTACGAACAGGACGACGACGATGATGATTGCTGCGATGATCCCGGGTGTCATATCGATGCTCCCTAGAACGGCGGTTCTTGCCAGACGACTGCGGTGGCGCCGGCTATCTCCATGACCCGGACTACCGTCCCGGCCGGCAGCACCTGGGCACGGTCGAAGCAGCGGGCCGACCACTCGGCGCCGTTGAGCCGCACCCGTCCGTCGTGCTGGTCAACCTCGCTGAGCACGATGGCCTCCTTGCCTACCAGCGCTTCAGTTCCGGTGCGCGCGCCAGTACCGATCCGCAGATGACGCTTGGCGATCGGCCGAACCACGCCGAGCAGTGCCAGCGTCGACACGATCGCCACGATGAACTGGAGCAGCGTCGGGCCACCCAACGCGGCCGTGATCGCCCCGGCCAGTGCACCGCCGGCGAACATCGCCAGGACGAAGGTCAGGGACGCCGCCTCGGCCGCTGCGAGGGCACCTGCGGCGATCAACCAGATCAACCAGACGGGCATGTGCACATCCTGGCACCTAAGGGTGTGCCGCGGGTAAGGCACTCACATTCTGTGATCAAGATGTTCGCCGTTCCCGACCGCGTAGGCCTCGCGGACCCAGCCCGCGAACTCGTCATCAAGATCGGTTGGCTCACCGACCCGGAACTGGTGGACGAACAACCGGCTCGTGTAGGGCGACGCCCTGAGGATCCGCGGGTCGTCTACGGTGCGCTGCAGATCGAGGTATCCGCGCAGGCCGCGACGGTCGGGGCGCGCACCGGCGAAGCCGCGCCGCGAGCCCTTGAACGTGATGGTCGTCTTGCTGACCGCATAGCTGAAGGGACCGCACGCCGACACCAGCTCGACGAAGCGTTCGTACAGCACGAGCGAGGCCTCCGGTTTGTCAGCGAGGTGATCTTCGACGGTCCAAACCCGCTCGGCCATGAGTTGAACCTAACGCCGCACGGCCCAGTGTCACCGCGACGACCCTAGGGCTACGGGTCGGTCGAGATCGTTACGAAGTCGATCAATTCCTCGACGGCCCGCAGCAACGGCACCTCGACGTCGGCGAAACTGTCGACACTCGCGAGCACCCGCCGCCACATCTCGCGGGGTTCGCGCACACCGAGTGCGGCGCAGACGCCGGTCTTCCATTCGGTTCCGCGTGGGATCGTCGGCCAGCGCTCGATGCCCAGTGCGCTCGGTTTGACCGCCTGCCAGACGTCGACGTACGGGTGGCCGGTGACCAGCACCGACTCGGCAAAGCCGGCCCGACGCAGCCCGTCGACGATGCGGGTCTCCTTGCTGCCCGCCACGAGGTGGTCGACCAGCACGCCGACCCGCCGCTGCGGGCCCGGCCCGAATGTGCGTAGCTGGTCGAGCAGGTTGTCGATGCCGTCGAGCGGTTCGACGACGATGCCCTCGACCCGCAGGTCATCGCCCCAGATGCGTTCCAGCAGGGCGGCGTCGTGCACGCCCTCGACCCAGATCCGGCTGGCCCGAGCCACCCGGGCCTCCGCGCCCGCGACCGCGTAGGAGCCCGACGCCGTCCTAAGCGGTGCCGGCTTCGGCCTGGCCGCTGCCGCCGGACGGACCAGCGTGACTGGTTGACCGTCGAGCAGGAACGATGCCGCCAGCATCGGGAACACCCGAAGCTTGCCGTTACGGTCCTCGAGGGTGACGGTGTCGCGTTTCTCGCCGCTCTCGACGGCCCGGCCGACCTCGACGACGGCTCCGCAGAACCCGCCGTCGGCGGTCTCCACGACCAGATCCACCTCGGCGACGACCTCCGGTACAGCGCGGCGCCGCGGTGCAACCTGGGCCAGGACGTCGTTGTAGTCACGCACGATAATCGACCCTAGGCGCCGCCACGAAGATCTTGCGCAAGGCACGCGGGGCTGGGCAATTGCCGCCTTGACGAGCACGCTGCACCAGTGGGGATTCTCGACAAGCTCATCGGCGGGCTCAACCGGGTCGACCAAGCGGTCGACAACACCGAGTTCCGCATCTTCCGCGACCGCCGCTTCGAGCAGGCAGACCGGCTCGCGAGCGAGGGGGTGCACAACGAGGGTGTCCTCACGGGCATTATGCAGCGCTACAACGAAACCACCGAGACCGCACTGCGCGTCTCGTGGTTCGCGCCCGAACTGCGCCACGCGGGCATCAGCATCGGCACCGGCGTCGACCGGATCAGCGGACTGCGCCTGGGCACGACCCTCGCGTTGAGTGTCGACGGTGACCGCGCTGCTCTGAATTGGGACACCATGGCGCGTGCCTGGCACGTAACGGCGGCGGTCACGCAGCGCGCCTGGCGCAACGTGCCGGACGAGGGTGTCGATGACACCGCAGTCGACATGCGCGTGCTCAGCCGGTGGAAGAAGTGGCCCAGGCAGCGCGGCACTGTGGAGTCCTTCGAGCGCCGCCAGGCCTTCGGCCAATCCACCCAGAACTGGGACATCGACATCCGCTGTACGGACGGTTCTACCCGCACCGTGCACAAGGACGAGGTGCCCTTCTACGTGCACTGGTTCATCGCGCCTGGCGCGGACGTCCCGATCGTCGTCGACCCGAAGGACCCGACGCGCGCGCAGATCGACTACCCGGTCCTGGCCGAGCAACGCGCCCCCGCAGGTGGTCGTTGGCAGGAGCCGCCGCCGCCCGGGAGCATGGCCGAACAGGTCCTCAACGCCGTTGCGCCCGTGAGCCAGGCGGCGAGATTCAATACCGCGCCAATGGACCTCACGCCGCCGCCCGGCGGGCTGGCCCCAATCGAGGGCGTTGACCTGCAGCGCTGGGCGCTCGTCACGGCATCGCTCATGACGGCGCGCGTCAAGCCGGCAGAGTATGACGCGCACGCGGCTGCGACCTTCGGCGTGCCTGCCGGACGCTGGACCGCGATCGATCGGCAGTGGTCGGCCAGGCCGGCGCAGGACTGGAAGGTCGGCGCGGCCATGGGCGAGGCGGTCGAGGCTGCCCGGCGCCAGCTCAAGGGCAAGTGACGCGACCGGCCCCGTCAGTGCTACCCCCGGGGTGATGGCCCGCGATAGACGGTCAGGGCCTGGCTGCGCACGGTGAACACAACCTCGCTCGGAGCATGTGCGACCTCGCCGTCGAGGGCAAGGTAGCCGGCTTCACCGGTGATCTTCACCGTGACCGACGGCCGCGTCAGCTCTACGTAGCGGTTGCTCCGGTACAGATCGCCGGTGAGCGTTGCGGCAACCAGGCGCCACATCGAGCCGTGCCGGGCCTCATCGGCCAACCGCACATCGAGGTTGCCGGTGTCGAGGCGGCGGCGCCACCGCGGCACAAAGCCGCGCGGTCCGTAGTCACCGTTGCCGATGAACAGCAGCAGCAGGCGGCGCTGGACTCCGTCGACCTCCGCGGCGAGGGGCGGACAGCCGCGCAGCACGCTGACGATCGCCACCGCCGCGGCGATGGGCTTGCCGAGTCGTCCCTCCCAGCGTTCGCGGACCTTCACGAACTCCGGGTAGCTGCCGAGGCTGGCGGTGTTGAGGAACGCCGCGCCATTTGCATCACCGACGTCGATGCGAACAGCCCGGCCGGTACGTATCGCGTCGATCGCGTCGGCCACGTCGCTCATCTCGATGTCTTTGGCGAAGTGATCGAACGTGCCCGCCGGAATCACGAGCAACGGCACGTCGGCGGCCATCGCCGCGGTGGCCGCGGCGTTGATCGTTCCGTCGCCACCCGCAGCGCCGAGAACTTCGGCTCGCTCGGCCGCCTTGAGCATCATCTCGATGACGTCGTCGTCATCGGTGACCACCAGCAGCTCCGCGTCGGGCAGGGCGTCACGCAACTCGTCGAGGATCGGGTTCCCGGCGCTACCGGCGTCGCAATTGAGCACCGCCACGAGACCGTGGCCGCTCGGCCGAGCGCGTTGCGGACTGGCCGGCTCAACGCCGGACCGCGCGGGCGCCTCGTGGTGAGCCGGGACGACGACCGCGCCAAGTCCCGCGATGGTCGCGCCCAGCGCCACCCCGGCCAGGACATCAGTCGGGAAGTGCACGCCGGTGTAGATGCGCGAGAACGCGACAGCGCCCGCGAGTGCTGCCACGGGTAGTGCGAGCGGCGGGCATTCGACCGCCGCCGCCACTGCGAATGCGGCAGCCGAGGCTGAGTGACCTGACGGGAACGAACTGGAGGTAGGTACGCGATGGGCGATCCGGGCGATGGGGTACGTGTCCAGCATCGGCCGCCGTCTGGGAAAGGCACGCTTGCCGAGCTGATTGGCCACCAGGCTGCTCACGGCGATCGACCCGAGTCCGCGAGCGGCGGCACGACGCAGCCGGGGATTGCCGGTCGCCGCGAGCGCACCCGAGATCGCCATCCACAGGACGGATCGGTCGGCGGCCCGGGTGAGCAGCGGCAGCCCGCGGTCGATCACAGCGGGGAACTCCGCCTTGGCGACGGCGGCGCTCGTCGCCACATCCCATCGATTGACGGCTGCGGCGGTGCGGCGCAGCCCGCTCCGTCGTGATCCCATCTGGGCAGCATAGGTCGCACGGTGCGGATCGGCAGTTCTAGCCTGAACAGGTGAGTCGCCTGCGTTCTGGTCCACTGGCTGCCTGGACCGCGGCCTGGCTCGACGGACGTGCTGCATCCGACGAGGTCCTGCGGGCGACGGCGGCCGGCGACGCGCCGCATCTGGTGACCGGGCTGGGCGCTTTCGATGCCGAGCCGGTGCCGCTCAGCGAGGTGCTGATCACCTGGCGCCGCGCTGGCGGTGGCGCGCGGCTGGTGCTGCCGGTGGCTGGGGACGTGCGCGGCCTGCCCGGGCCGGCCCAATTCCGCAGCGCGGCGCTCGAAGCCGGCGAGGCGGTGTTCGGCGCGACCCTGGGCGTGGTGCCCACTGTGTTCGAACACGCCCCCAGCAGTGCTCCGCCGATGGTGCTCTGGCAGGCGTTTACGGTGACGGCAGCACCACCGGATTTCATCGCCCTTGCCGACGCGCAGTACGAACTGACCACGGCCATCCGCGACGCTGCGAGTGCACTGTCCGCCGCGGACGTGGCCGGCTGGATCGATGACATCGCCGACGCGTTGCATGACGCGCGACGCGCCGGCGAGCAGCTCAACCTCCCGCCGGGCTACCCGTCCCGGGCGGTGGCCCTGATCGCGCAGGCAGAACGGCTCCAGGCGGTGCTGGATCTCGCCGCGCAGGACCCGACGGGCGGTGCGATCGACCGCACCGGCATCTCCGCGCGGGGCGAGGCATTGCGGCCCTTGGCCACCGCGGTGCGCCGGGCTCGCCTGGCGGGCTATAACGCGCTGGCCGACGGCGTGCCGCCCCCGTGACCTGATCCCAGTCACAACAGCGAGGAAACCCGTTCGTCTCTCGATGCTCCTAACGTCCCAGGACGACGAGGAGTTGCCGTGTTGCGACAGCTCTCGGACGTGGGACGAGATCATGCCGACGCTCGCGCGCAACCCTCACCCACGTGGCCGAGGCGCTGCCCTCGCCCCGGGCAGGCGCAGCGCCACCTAGCCGAGCGCCGCGGCCAGTTCGGGGCGCATCTGAGCGAACCAGGCCACCCGCCGCAGGATCAGGTCGCCGACACCCTCGTCCCACATCCGGGCCCAGCCGCCGCCAATGTGCTCTGCGTTCCAGCGCATGCCCGCGTGCAGCCCGTCGAACCGCACAGACGCAGCATCGAGCAGTTGAGCGCCGCTCACGGCATCGGTGCCGTAGCCGTCCAGCAGCAACCTCAGCCGCTCGGCAACGTCGATGCCGTCGTAGGCGGCCGGCCGGTCACGCGGGTCGGACAGCGGCACCCAGTGCATCGCCGTGTTGGCCAGGTCCACCGAACGCGTCGTCCAGCCCGCCAAGTCGAAATCGATCAGCGCGATGGCCGAACCGTCTCGCAGGACCACGTTTTGCGGGGTGACATCACGTTGTGAGATCAGGAGTTGCTCACCCTCGGGCATCCGCGGCTGCGGCCGGCCCGATGTGCTCGGCCCTAGCACGATGTCGGGACTCCAGTCGGCGCTGGCGTCATGCAGCGATCGAACCAACCGCCCGACGCTGGGCAGCACGGAATCGGCAGCGGCCCACGTTTCGACCGGATCGCCGGCAACCGTCCCGTCGATGAACGTGAGCACGTCGCGGCCCCGCCCGTCACGGCCCAGGTAGCGCGGCGCGCCCCGAAAGCCGACGGCCTCTAGATGGTGCAAGTAGGCGGCGACACCCGCACTCGTGCTCTGGTGCGGGCGGCGGACCGTGCCGCCGACGCGCACCACACCTTCGGTGACATCCCCGGCGGGCAGGGTGATCTCCGGACCGTCCGGCCACCCGTCCATCAGCTGAGGACGGCCGCTCGGCTCGGCACGGGGCAGCAGGTGAGCGGGCAGTCGACGCCGCACAGCCCCAGCGTTCCGAGCGCGAGGGGCGCGGTGCCGTGCAGGCGCTCCTGGACGAGTTGCCCGATCGCGATCACGAACGCCGGGTGGGTGCCGGCAGTCGCCGCGCGCGCGTAGTGCAGCCCCAGATCAGCAGCGGTCTGGCGTGCCTCGATATCGAGGTCCCACACCACCTCGACGTGATCGGCCACGAAGCCGGTGGGGCTCACGGCCACCGCGGTGACCCCGGCAGCCGCCAGGGCCTGCAGGTGCGCGTTGATGTCGGGCTCGAGCCAGGGCACGCCCGGCCGGCCGGAGCGCGACTGCCACACCAGGTCGAACTCGGCACCGGGTCCGCGCACCGATTCGGCCACCAGGCGAGCGGTCTCGCGCTGTTGCGCGGCGTACAGACCGTTCGCCCCCGGACCGGACGCGTCGTTCATCGAGACCGGGATGGAGTGGGCTGTGAACACCAGCCGGGCTGGCTCACGCTGCTCGGGCGGCAGCGACGCGAGCGCCGCGCGGACGCCGTCGGTGTTGGCGGCGATGAAGCCGGGGTGATCGAAGAAGTGCCGTAGCTTTACCAGCTCCGGTGATCCCTGCCCCGCCATCGCGCGGGCCTGTGCCAGGTCGCCGCGGTACTGGCGGCAGCCCGAGTACGACGCGGTGGCACTGGTGGCGAGCACCAAGGCCCGCTGCACGCCGTCCTCGCGCATCTGGCGCACCGCGTCGGCAACGTAGGGCTTCCAATTGCGGTTACCCCAGTAGAGCGGCAGGTCGATCCCACGCTCGGCGAACTCGATGGCCAGTGCGGAAAGCAGTTCGCGGTTGATCGCATTGATCGGCGAGACGCCGTGGAAATGGTGGTAATGCTCGGCGACCTCGAATAGCCGCTCGTCCGGGATCCCCCGGCCGCGAGTCACGTTGCGCAGGAACGGCATTACGTCATCCGGGCCCTCGGGTCCCCCGAAGGAAAGCAGCAGGAAGGCGTCGTAGCCGGCAAGTTGCGGGCGGCCGGCCAGGTCAGGTTCGTCGGGGACGGCGGGCAACGGTCAGACACCCATCGCGTGGAATCCGCCGTCGACGTGCACGAGCTCACCGGTCGTGGCGGGGAACCAGTCCGACAGCAACGCGAGCGTGCTGCGAGCGACGGGCTCAGCGTCCTCGTTGTCCCAGCCCAACGGCGCCCGCCCGGCCCACGCCTGCTCGAACTGGTGAAAGCCCGGGATGCTCTTGGCGGCCATGGTGCGGATCGGGCCGGCCGCGACGAGGTTGACCCGGATCTTGCGCGGACCGAGCTCGCGGGCCAGGTAGCGCGACGTCGACTCCAGCGCGGCCTTGGCCACACCCATCCAGTCGTAGGCGGGCCAGGCGACGCGGGCGTCGAAGTCCAGGCCGACGATCGACCCGCCCGCTTCGCCGAAGAGCGGAAGGGTCGCCATCGCCAGGGACTTGAGCGAGAATGCCGACACCTGGATGGCGGTGGCCACGTCGTCCCACGGAGCCTCGAGGAACCCACCGCCCAGGCAGGACGCCGGCGCGAACCCGATCGCATGCAGCACGCCGTCGAGTCCGTCGACGTGTTCACGCACCCGGTCGGCGAGGGTGTCGAGCTGCGCGGCGCTCGAGACGTCGAGTTCGATGACCGGCGGGGGTTCAGGCAGTTTTCGCGCGACACGCTCGACGAGCGACATCCGGCCGAAGCCGGTGAGCACGATCTGAGCGCCCTCCTGCTGCGCGAGCCGAGCGATGGTGAACGCGATCGAGGCGTCGGTGATGACGCCGGTGATCAGCAGGCGTTTGCCCTCGAGCAGTCCCATTTGTGTCCTCCGTGCGTGGTCGGCAGTTGTTGTTCAGATACCCATGCCGAGGCCGCCGTCGACGGGCAGCACGGCACCGGACACGTACGCGCCCGCATTAGAGGCGAGGAAGAGGGCGGCGCCGGCTATCTCCTCGGCCGAGCCATAGCGCTTCAACGGCACGTTGGCCAGAATCTCGCTCCGGCGGGCGTCAGTGAGTTCCGCGGTCATATCAGTGTCGATGAATCCGGGCGCGATGACGTTGGCGGTGATAGACCGGCTGCCCAACTCGCGGGCGATGGAGCGGGCCAGGCCGATCAGGCCGGCCTTGCTGGCGGCGTAGTTGGCCTGCCCCGGTGCGCCGACGAGGGCCACGACGGACGATATGAAGATCATCCGGCCGCGGCGCTGCCGCAGCATCCCGCCGGCCGCACGTTTCGCGACGCGGTACGCGCCCGTGAGGTTTGCGTCCACCACTCGCGTGAAGGACTCCTCGCTCATCCGCAGCAGCAGGGTGTCGTCGGTGATCCCGGCGT
>JBDTXT010000080.1:0-9025 GCA_040006035.1 Pseudonocardiales bacterium
GGCTGACCAGGTCCCACCACAGCCGCAGCGCTTCGCTGACCGGCACCCGGTAGTCGCGGTTACCGTGCACGACGAGCATCGGCGTGCTGATCTTGTCCGCGAAATTGTGCGGAGAGTTCTCGGCGTACCACTCAGGGTGCTCGGCCGGCGTGGCGAACAGCCCGCTCTTCCACCACGCCGCGTCGGTCGTCGTGTGTTGCTGATCCAGCGCCCATAACCCTGCGTGTGTGACGATCGCGCCGAAGCGGTCGGTGTGCCCGGCGATCCAGTTCGTCATGAACCCGCCGAACGATCCGCCGAGGCACGCGGTGCGGCTCGCGTCGATGTCATCGCGCGCCACCACCTCGTCGAGCATTGCTTCCAAGTCACGCCACACCTGCGCGGCCCGGTGCGGCCAGGCCCGCGCTATCCAGTCCGGCCCGTAACCGGTCGACAGCGCCGGATCGGGCAGCAGCACGGCGTAGCCGCGTGCCACCGCCACCCACGGGTTCCACCGCCAACTCCAGGAGTTGTCGGACATGAACGGCCCGCCGTGCACCCACAGCATGAGCGGCGCGGGTCCCCGCGACACCGGCGGCAGGCACAGCCAGCCGTGCATGGTGGCCCCGTCGGGCATCTGCGTTTCGACCTCGACGAGCAGGCCGGGCAGCTCAGGCGTCGGGGCCGGCGTCGCCAGCGCGATCGGTGTCTGGTCCTCGGCCGTCGCATCAAGCCGGACGGGAGTGGGTGCGCTATCGATCGCCGAGCGCAGCGCGTACACGTAGCGCCCGTCCGGCGACGGGTTCAGGTTGCTGTAGGCCGCGTCGACGGCGAGCCTGCGCACGATCAGCCCCAGGGCGGCGTCGAACTCGAGCACCTGGGCGCGGCCGTGCCAGTCCCCCGAGATGAACAACGTGTGCGAGTCGCGGCCCCACACCCATTCGGTCGGCCACAGGTCGCCGAGCTCGATCTGGACGGGCGGTGCGCCCGTACCGGGTTCGTGCAGGACGAGCGACTCTGTCATCGGGGTGTCGAAGTCGCCCTCGACCTGGCGCAGGACCGCCAGGCGGCGCCCGTCCGGGGACAGCCGTGGGCTGCCGTACTGCACGCCGGCCTCGGCGGCGAGCACGGTGCGCGCCCCCGTCGCCACCTCGATCAGGCTGACGCCGGACGGCATCCGGCCGCCACGTTCACGCTCACACCAGGTGGTGGCGATCAGACTGCCATCGGCGCTGATCGAGTAGTCCGCCTCGGTGAGCGCGAAGCCGGCCTCCGGCGCAATGTCTCGGGGCGGGTCGCCATCGACCCCGGCGAGGTGCAGCAGGCGGGGTGACTCGTCGCCGAGTTCGTGGTCCCAGTACCGGATCGGCATCCCGGTGTGCAGGATGGCGCTGATCTTTCGGTCATCGCGATCCTTGCGGCGGCGCGCGTCATCCTCGGCGTCGCTGGAGTCCACGAGCCTGCTGCCCGACAGCACGACGGCCCCGGACTCCAGGGCCACCACCGGGCCACCGAGGCCGCCGGGGGTGCTGGCCACCAGGCGTGGCTCGCCTGTTCGTGGCAGCAGCCACAGCGCCGGATCATCGTCGCCGTCATCGTCGGCATCCGAGTCCGCCCGGGCCGAGACGAACAGCAGCGACCCGTCGGGCAGGAAGGCCGGGGCCGTCTCGCCCTGGTCCGAACGGGTCAAGCGGGTCGGCGGGCCGCCGTCGAGATCGAGCGCCCACAGCGACGAGGAGTAGCGCGCACCCTTGTCGTCGGGCTCCTGCATCGACACGACCAGGCTGGTGCCGTCCGGGCTCAGCGCCAGGCCGGTCAGCCGGGGCAGGGCCACGTAGGCGTCGAGATCATGAAATGGCTGCTCGCTCATTCCTGCCAGATTATCGGCCATCCCGACGGCCTGCTCCCCCGGTGCGGCGGCTCAACCGGAGGCGGCGAGTTGCCCGCAGGCACCGTCGATCTCGCGCCCGCGCGTATCCCGGACCGTCACCGGCACGCCGTGCTGCTCGAGGCGGCGGACGAACTCGCGCTCTACCGGCTTGGGCGAAGCGTCCCAGTCCGACCCGGGAGTCGGGTTGAGCGGGATCAGGTTCACGTGCGCGAGCCTCGGCGCGAGCAGGTCGCCGAGCAGGTCGGCCCGCCACGGCTGGTCGTTGATGTCGCGGATCATGGCGTACTCGATCGAGTAGCGGCGGCCGGTGCGGGCGGCATAGGCGTCGGCGGCGCCCAGCACCTCGGCCACGTTCCAGCGGGTGTTGACCGGCACCAGCGAGTTGCGCAGTTCGTCATCGGGGGCGTGCAGCGACACCGCCAGGGTGACGTTGAGACCCTCGTTCGCCAGCTTGTCGATGGCCGGGACGAGACCGACCGTCGACACCGTGATCGAGCGCTGCGACAACCCCAGCCCGGCCGGCGGAGGGTCGATGAGCCGACGCAGCGCAGCCACCAGGCGCGAGTAGTTGGCCAGCGGCTCCCCCATGCCCATGAACACGACGTTGGACAGCCGCCCGGGGCCGCCCGGTATCTCGCCGCGCGCGCTGTCGCGGGCGGCCGAGACGACCTGGTCGACGATCTCGCCGGTGGACAGGTTGCGCTTGAGCCCACCCTGGCCCGTCGCGCAGAACGGGCAGGCCATGCCGCAGCCGGCCTGGCTCGACACGCAGACCGTGATCCGCTCGGCATGGCCCATGCGGGCCGGATAGCGCATGAGGACGCTCTCGACCAGGGTGCCGTCGTGCAGCTTCCACAGTGACTTTCGGGTCGTCCCGTCGTCGGTCTCGAGGTGGCGTACCTCGGTGAGCAGTGGCGGCAGCAGCGCGACGCCGAGCTGCTCGCGCAGGACAGGCGATAGATCCGTCATCGCCGCCGGATCGTTCTCGAGCCGAGCGAAGTAATGCCGACTCAGCTGGTCGGCACGAAACGCCGGCAGGCCGAGTTCGGTGACCGCGGCGCGGCGGGCAGCCTCGTCAAGGTCAGCCAGGTGGCGCGGCGGCAGGCCGCGCTTGGGCGCGTCGAATATGAGTGGGAGCGAGGCCATGACCGGTCAATTCTCCCATGTTCACCGGATGTCGCCGCCCATCCGCTCGGCCCAGCGGACTTGCCCGGACTCGATCACCAGGGCGGCGAGGTCGGGCAGATGTGCGAGCGCGTCCAGTTCGCCTGCGTCGAACGTCGTCAGCACGGCGAGCGGCGCGACCCCGGCCGCGCGCAGTGCCGCCAGGCCGGTAGGGCTGTCCTCGACGCCGACGCAGCGCGATGGGTCGACGCCGAGCAGGTTGGCGGCCAGCAGGTAGGGAGCGGGATCGGGCTTGCCGCGGGGCACGTCGTCGGCGCCTACCACGACCTCGGGCACGGGCAGGCCGGCCCGCTCGAGCCGCCACCTCGCGATCACATTCGGTGCGGAGGTGACAACAGCGACCGGTAGGACGTGCTGCGACAGCACAGCGGACGCCCCCGGCAGCGCGACATCGTCGTCGCCGTCGACCGGCAGCGCCTCGATCCAGTCGGTCTCGGCGGCGACCTCGTCCGCGGCCACGAAACGGGCGACGTTGTCGCGCGTCGGGGTGCCGTGGACGCCGAGCATGACCTCGGCCAGCGGTAATCCGCGCCGTGCGGCCCATTGCGACCAATGCGACTCAACCGTCGCGTTGGAGTCGACAAGGACGCCGTCCATGTCGAGCAGCAGCGCGTCGGCCGGCAGGGCGCCGGAGCTCACGTGGCGCCGGGCCGGTCACGGGCGGCCCGCTCGGCTTCGATCTTGGCCATCTCGTCGGCGGTCATCGCGAACGCGGCCAACCAGTCGGCGTCGATGCGCACATAGGCGATCGTGCCCCACGTCTCGGGGTCGGAGCCGTAGGTGTCGAGGAAGTGCTGCCACAGCATCTGTTTCTCGGCACCGTCGAGCAATGCCGCCCGGCCGTGGCAGAAGACGCCGTAACCGTCGCGGGGGGTGAACGAGGCGCTCACGGCGGGCCGGGCCCGAAGCTGGCGCGCTTTGGGTGACCCGGCATCGGTGGTGAAGTACCAGTGCCCATGCATGAAGTGACCGTCGACCGCGGACAGGCGTGGCTCACCGGCTGCGGTGACCGTGGCCAGGTTGAGCACCGCCGGGCTCGGCAGCTCGGCCACGATCTGCGCGGCCGTGAGCCGGCGCTCGGGCGTCATGATCGCGAGCAGATGCTCGGAGGACTTGGCGAAGCTGCGCTCGAGTAGGTGCTGCAACTCACGGAGTTCGTCGGGTGTCTCGTGCATGGATCGATCCTGGCATCGCGCACCGACATCGGCACCCGCCCGGATGCCAGCGACTACCGATCGGTTCGGGAGAAGCGATCGAGCGCCGCCATCATGTGCTCGGTCATCTCCTCGCCGCCGGTGTGCCCCGTGCGGACGAGATGCAGCTCGGCGTCAGGCCACACCTGACCGAGCAGCCACGGCACATCGCTCGGCCCACCGATGTCCGTCACGCCGTGGATCATGACGCCCGGGATGCCGGCGAGTCGCCCGGCATTGCGGAGCAGTTCGTCCTCGCCCAGCCAACCGGCGTGCGAGAAGTAGTGCGCGCACAGCCGGGCGAAGGTCATGCGGAAGTTCGGGTCCTCGAACCGCACCGACGGCATCCAGCCGTCCTCGAGCGAGACGACCGCATCCTCCCAGTCACACCAGTCCTGTGCCGCCTTGGCGCGGACGGCCGCGCTGGCGTCCATATTGAGCAGCCGGTTGTACGCGGCGACAAGGTCGCCGCGTTCGCCCTCGGGCACCCCGTCGCGAAAGCGCGCCCACTGCTCGGGAAGGAACCGACCCGCCTCGTGGTAGAGCCAGTGCACGTCGCCGGGCCGCGTCATCGTCACCGAAACCAGCACCAGCTCGGTGACTCGTTCCGGGTGGCGCTGCGCGTAGGCCAACGCGAGGGTGACGCCCCAAGAGGCGCCCCAGACCAACCAACGCTCAACACCGAGGTGTTCGCGCAACCTTTCGATGTCGGCGATCAGGTAGTCGGTGGTGTTGTGTTCGAGACACACGCTCGTGTCGGCCACCGGCGGGGTACTGCGTCCGCACCCCCGCTGGTCGAACTGGACGAAGCGGTAGGCGATCGGATCGAAGGACCTGCGGCGGCCAGGTGAGGTGCCGCCGCCTGGTCCGCCGTGCAGGGCCAGTGCGGGCTTGCCGTCCGGATTGCCGCTTGCTTCCCAGTACACAAGTTGGCCATCGCCGACGTCGAGCATGCCTTGGTCGTCGGGCTCGATCTCGGGAAAGCGCTGGGCCATAACTGCCTGCCAATCCGGTTAGGGCGGCTCCTCGCCGCTGACGACGAGGTCTAACCGCTGCTGCGGTCGCTGCGCCGCGATGTAGGCCTCCTCGGAGGGGATCCACTCGGTCAGCCACGTTGCCATCATCGCCTCGCCGTCGCGCTGAAGGGCGCGCGCCAGCCTCGCCTCGCGAGCAGTGTCCACCCACAGCGTCAGATGCCACGGCACGCCCACTTCATCCCGCGTCGAGGACACCCCCTCAATGACGACCACGACCCCGGGGGGAATGTCGTGCCACTCGGCGCCCTCGTCGCGGTCCCAGTCCCAGCGCTGGTAGTGGGCTGCGCGACCGGCGAGCAACGGATCGCGGACCTGCCGGATGAAGCGCAGCCAGTCCCACTCGGGGACACGCGGGCCGGCGAAGTCGTCGACGGCCACCACCTGAGCGCCGGGTACCGCAGCCTTGATCCGCATCGCCAACGCCGACTTTCCCGCGCCACCGGGTCCGTCGATGCCGATGAAGGTAGTGATGTTCGGTCGACTCGCCGCCACCGCCTCGATTTCGGTCACGGCCTCGGCCTGGGCGACCCGACGGGGTGCCACCACTAGCCGACGCGCGCGAAGCCGGACAGCACCAGGTAGGCCACCGCTGCGCAGGGCAGCAGCGAATCGAGCCGGTCCATCATCCCGCCGTGACCGGGCAGCAGGCTGCCCATGTCCTTGATTTCCAGGTCGCGCTTGATCATCGATTCACCGAGATCGCCCAGGGTCGCGGCGACGGCGACGGCCAGCCCGAAGAGCAGACCCTTCCACCACGCCTCGTGGAAGGTCAGCGTCATGATTGCGATACCGGCGGCCGCACAGAAGGCGATCGACCCGGCGAAGCCCTCCCAGGTCTTGGCCTTGGAGACGATCGGAGCCAGCGGATGTCGGCCGAAGAGCACGCCAGTGGCATAGCCGCCGGTATCGCTGCAGACGACTGTCGCCACGAATGCGATCACCCGTGCGGCACCGTCGTGCGGGTGCACCAGCAGCACGGCGAAGGCGGCCAGTGCCGGCAGGTACAGCAGGATCAACACTGACGCGCTGACGTCGCGTAAGTAGTTCTGCGCCCCGTCGGCGATGCGCCAGATGAAGATTCCGCCCACCGTCATGAGCAGCGCGAGGACCAGGCCGTTAGGCCCGCGGGCCCACGCGGCCGCGAGCAGGGCGACGCCACCGACGACGATCGGCGTCAGCGACGGACGCACCCCGGATTGCCCGATCGCCCGGCTCAATTCGTAGCTGCCGTAGACAACCGCCAGGGCGACGATGACGACAAAACTCGGCCGATAGATGAACACGCTCGCAACGATGATCGCGGCGAGGGCGACACCCACGCCGATTGCGGCGGGGAGGTCGCGGCCGGCGCGCGACTTCTGAGAGAGGGGCTCGGCCGGGTCGGGCGTTGGTCGCCGGACCGGGATGGGCGCGGGTCGCGGCCGCCTGCGACCGGCCACCTGATGCGCCCCGGCCCGGCGGCGATTTGCGCGCAACGCCGCGGCAGACTCGTCCGCGTCGTCGGCGACCGCCTTGTCCTTTCGCGCCATCAGATCTCGAGCAGTTCAACTTCCTTGGCCCGGACGGCCTCGTCGACGGAGCCGGTGTACTTGCCGGTCAGCTTGTCCAGTTCGGCTTCGGCGCGGCGTACGTCGTCCTCGCCGACCTCGTGATTCTTGGTCAGCTTCTCCAGGGCCTCTTTGGCGTGTCGGCGGATCGAGCGGATCGACACCTTGGAGTCTTCGCCCTTGGCCTTCGCGACCTTGACCAGGTCGCGCCGCCGCTCCTCGGTGAGCTGCGGGAAGACGATCCGAATGATCGCGCCGTCGTTGGTCGGGTTCACGCCGAGGTCGCTGTCGCGGATCGCCTTCTCGATCGCGGCGAGCTGCGAGACGTCGTACGGCTTGATGACAGCCATCCGCGGCTCGGGGATCGTCACGGTGGCCATCTGGGGGATGGGTGTCGGGGTGCCGTAGTAATCGACGACCAGGCGGGCGAAGGAGCTCGGCGTCGCTCGGCCGGTGCGCAGTCCGCCGAGTTCCTCGCGCGCCACGTGCACCGCCTTCTCCATTTTCTCCTCGGCGTCGAAGAGAGTTTCGTCGATCACGGTGTGATTCCTTTCATGATCAGTTCACGATCACGGGTGGGGCGGCGCGAGTCAGCTGACCAGTGTGCCGATCTTCTCACCGCGCACGACACGGGCGATGTTCCCGTCAGCCAACTGGAAGACGATGATCGGCATCCCGTTGTCGCGGCACAGGCTGAACGCGGTGGCGTCGGCCACCTCGAGGCCACGGCGCATCACCTCGTCATAGCCGATGGTGTCGAACTTGACCGCGTCGGGGACTTTGCGCGGGTCGGCGTCGTAGACGCCGTCGACCCCGTTCTTGCCCAGCAGCAGCACCTGGCAGCCGATCTCGAGCGCACGCTGCGCCGCCACGGTGTCGGTGGTCAGGTACGGCAGCCCGGCACCGGCGCCGAAGATGACGACGCGGCCCTTCTCGAGGTGTCGCTCGGCCCGGCGCGGGATGTAGGGCTCGGCCACCTGGCCCATGGTGATCGCGGTCTGCACCCGAGTCGGGACGCCCTCCTTCTCGAGGAAGTCCTGCAGCGCGAGGCAGTTGAGCACCGTGCCGAGCATGCCCATGTAGTCGGCCCGGTCACGGTCCATTCCGCGCTGGCTGAGCTCGGCGCCACGGAAGAAGTTGCCGCCACCGACCACGATCGCGACCTGCGTGCCGGCCGCGACGACTTCGGCCACCTGGCGGGCGATGGACTGCACGACATCGGGATCGACCCCGACCTTGCCGCCGCCGAAGACCTCACCGGAGAGCTTGAGCAGGACCCGGCGGTAGACCGGACCTGACTGAGGGGCCGCTGACCCTGGTTCGGTCATGGTGCGGCCCCTCTCGTCGTGGTGTTCGGCTCGACCCTATCCGTTCAGGCCTGGCCCACCTCGAAGTGCGCGAACTTGGTAACCGTGACGCCGGCCTCGTCGAGCAGGGCCTTGACCGACTTCTTATTGTCCTGCACCGAGGACTGCTCGAGCAGCACGTTGGTCTTGAAGTAGCCGTTGACCGTGCCCTCGATGATCTTCGGCAGAGCGGCCTCGGGCTTGCCGTCCTCGCGGGCCTTGGCCTCGGCGACGCGCTTCTCGGTCTCGATGACCTCAGCCGGGACCTCGTCGCGGGTCAGGTACTGCGGGCGCATGGCCGCAACCTGCATCGCAACGGCCCGGGCGACCTCAGGATCACCGCCGGTGAACTGCACGAGCACGCCGACCTGCGGGGGCAGGTCCTTGGCCTTGCGGTGCAGGTAGGTGGCGATCTGGCCGTCGAGCTTCACCGCACGGCGCAGTTCGAGCTTCTCGCCGATCAGCGCATTGAGCGCCTTCACGCTGTCGGCAACCGTGCGGCCGTCCGTCAGCGTCTCGCCGAGCAGGGAGTCCAGGTCGGTTGCCGGCGACGTGGCGAAGTGCGCCACGATGTCGCCGGCCAAGGACTGGAACTGCTCGCTCTTGGCGACGAAGTCGGTCTCAGAGGCGAGTTCGATCATCGATCCGTCGGCAGCCGCGACGAGCCCGTTGGATGCGTCGCGCTCGAGATTGCGCTTGCCGGCCTTGGCCTCGCCCTTGACCCGGAGGATCTCGAGCGCCTTGTCGGCGTCACCGTCGGCCTCCTCGAGAGCCTTCTTACACTCCATCATCCCGGCGCCGGTGGCGTCGCGGAGCTTCTTCACGTCAGCGGCGGAAAAGTTCGCCA
>JBDTXT010000081.1:0-8925 GCA_040006035.1 Pseudonocardiales bacterium
CGAATACCTCGGCACCGTACTGGTCGTCGGCTGGCTATGGCTGCGGCATGGCCACCGCCCGCGCCGGCTGACCGTGGCCGGCGGGGTAATAGCGATGCTCGGGCTCGGGCTCGTCCTCGACCTGGCCGGGTCCCACCGGCTGGATCCGGTAGGCGTGCTCTGGGGGCTCGGTGCCGCCGTCGGCCTGGCCGTCTACTTCGTCATCTCGGCGGCGACCGACGATCCGCTTCCGCCGCTGGTGATGGCATGGGGCGGGCTGTTCCTCGGCGCGCTCGCCCTGCTGGGCCTCGGTCTCGTCGGGGCGGTGCCGCTGCGCGCCGCGACGGCCAACGTTCGCCTGCTCGATCACCAGGTGAGCTGGCTGGTGCCGGTGCTCGGTCTGTCCCTGGTCGCGGCGGTGGTGGCCTACGTGTCGGGCATCAACGCGGCCCGACTACTCGGCGCCAAGGTCGCCTCCTTCGTCGGGCTGACCGAGGTCATGTTCGCCGTCGTGTTCGCCTGGCTGCTGCTGGGCCAGGTCCCGGTCGCGGTGCAGTTCGTCGGCGGCGGGCTGATAATCGCCGGGATAGCGCTGGTGCGTATCGACGAACTGCGTGCCCCCGAACCGGAGCAGCCGTTGTCAGCGGCGCCTGAAATGCTCCGAGCATGACTGATCTCGACCCCGACGCCCGTCTGACCCGCACCGCCGCGTCGAGCGCGGTCGAAGCGATCGGCTGGCGCTACCTGCTCGGCACGCTGTGCACGTCCGTGCCCGTCACCTCGTTCGACCAGGCGCTGCAGCGCAGTGCCGCGGCAGTATCCGCCTGCGGCGCCGCCGCTGACGCACATCTGCGCCTTGACCTACGGCCCGACCGGGTCGAGCTGTCGCTGCAGACGCGGGCCACCGGTGCACTCACCGGCCGCGACGTCGAACTGGCCCGAGCTGTCACCGCCGCGGTGGCCGAGCTCGGCGGCACCACCGGCGGCGCCACCAGCGCCGAATTGGCCCGTCCGGTGCAGATGCTCGAGGTGGCGATCGACGCCATCGACATCGGCGCGATCCGTCCGTTCTGGAAGGCCGTGCTCGCCTACGGCGACGAGCCGGGCGGCCCTGGCGGCGATGCGATCATCGACCCCACCGGCCAGCTGCCATGTATCTGGTTCCAGCAGATGGACGAATCCCGTCCGCAGCGCAACCGGATCCACTTCGACATCACCGTCTCGCACGACGAGGCCGAGGCCCGGGTGAGGGCAGCCCTCGCTGCCGGCGGCGTCCTGGTCACTGATTCGGCCGCGCGCTCGTTCTGGATCCTGGCCGACGTCGAGGGCAACGAGGTGTGCGTGTGCAGCTGGCTCGACCGCGACGAGCGCGACGCCGCCCGTGCGGCCGAGTCGAGCTGACGGGTTCATTGCTGCACCGATGAGTTCCAGCCGCAGCAGACGTTTCACCCGATAAGCACGTCGGCCGGCCGGGTCGACGGATGATCGGGAGGTGCATCATGTTCGACACCATGACGATCGACGCCTCGGCCTTCGAGACCCTGGCGCAGCGCCATCACCGCGAGCTGCACGTTCATTGCTACCGGATGCTCGCCTCGTTCGACGACGCGGACGACGCCGTGCAGGAGACATTTCTGCGGGCCTGGCGGCACCGCTCGAGCTTCGACGGCGGTCCCTCGGTGCGCGCCTGGCTGTACCGCATCGCCACCAACGTCTGCCTGGACATGCTGCGGGCCCGGTCGCGGCGGGTGCCCGAGCTGAACTCCTACGCCGAGGTCAGCTGGCTGCAGCCCTACCCGGACCGGTTGCTGGACGAGATCGCCTCTAGCGATGACGAGCCCGACGCCGTCGTCGTCGCGCGCGAGACGATCGAGCTGGCCTTCCTGGCCGCGCTGCAGGTCCTGCCGCCGCGGCAGCGCGCGGCCCTGCTGCTGCGCGACGTGCTCGGGATGCCCGCGAGCGAGACAGCCGAGCTGCTCGACACCACGGTCCCCGCTGCCAACAGCGCACTGCAGCGGGCCCGGGTGACGATGCAGGAGCACCTGCCCGCGCGCCGCAGCGAGTGGTCATCCGCGACGCCGAGCGCTGAGGAGCGTGAGTTGCTGGAGCAGTTCATCGACGCCCACGAGCGCTGCGATCCCGCGGCCGCGTTGGCCATCGCGTCGAAGGACATCCGTGTCACGATGCCGCCGGCCCCGATGTGCTTCGACGGTGCCGACGAAGTCGCGGCGCTGCTCGAGCGGGCCTTCGTCACGAACCCGGACGGCGACTGGCGGCTGCTGCCCACGACGGCCAATCGGATGCCCACCGCCGCGAGCTACCTGCGTCGGCCGGGCGACACCGTGTTCCGGGCGTTCAAATTCGACGTGCTGCGCATCGTCGACGGCAAGATCGCTGAAATCACGACGTTCGGGCCGGACCAGTTCGCACAGTTCGGCCTGGCCCCGACGCTGTCGTGACCGAGGACGTGGCACTGCCGACGCTGGTCAAGAAGGGGTGATTTGGACCGTATCCACGAAAGGCTGACGGGAAAACTAGTTCAGTTGGCCACCGTGAACCGGCGCCCGGTGTGCGCGGGCCTCTCGATCTCGTCCAGCAGGGCGACCGCGAAGTCCTCGACCGAGACGGTGTCGCCGACCGGACTGTCCTCGCCGAGCACGTAGGAACCGGTGCGCTCACCCGGCGCCAGGATTGGCGCGGGGGACAGGTAGGTCCACTCGCCGATGTCGTCTAGTCGGCGCAAGGCGTCAAAGGCGTCGGCTGCGGCCAACGCCTCGACCTTGTGGATCTCCGGGAACTCAGCCGTGTCGATCAGACGCACGCCGGGCGCGGCCAGCAGGGACCCGGCGCCACCGACGACGACGAGTCGCGCGGCGCGCGCGTCGTGAGCCAACTGGGCCAGGGTGCCGGCGAAGGCGCCGGGATCCCCGCCGGGCTGACGGCTCGGACCGATGGCCGAGACGACCACATCGTGCTCCGCGGCCAGGGCCGTCGCGACGGCCGAGTCCGAGATGTCCGCGGTGCGTTCGGTGACGTTCGGCCGCGCCTGGGCCGGGGCGCCGGTGCGACTGACGGCCGTGATGTCATGCCCGCGGGACGCGGCCTCGGCGACGACCCGGGAGCCCACCATTCCGGTGGCCCCGACAACTGCGATCTTCATGGGATCTCCTCATCATGCCCGTTGGTGGGCTACCCTGAGGGACAGTAACCATAGGTTACTGATGACTTCAACGTAATCTAGCTACCCAGAGGTAACCATGGTTCGCGGCAACGCATTTGACCCGGACTGCCCGACCCGTGTGCTGCTCGATCGCATCGGCGACAAATGGACCGTGCTGGTCGTCTCGGCCCTTGCCGAGAAGACGCTGCGATTCAGCGAACTGCGCGCGCAGGTAGGCGGTGTCGCACCGAAGGTGCTCACCCAGACGCTGCGGGCGCTGGAGCGCGACGGCATCCTGCGCCGCAGGGTCTACGCCGAGGTGCCCCCCCGGGTGGAATACACACTGACCCGGCTCGGCCGCTCACTCGCCGAACCGATCGCCGCGATTCAGGACTGGGCCGAGGGACACGTCAGCTCGGTGCTGACCAACCGCGAGCGCTACGACAACGCCGTCGCGTGAGCCAACCCGTCACCAGGCCGGGCGAAGCCGGCCGGGAACTACGACTGCCTGCAGAGCGGCCAGCAATGCAGTCATCGCCTCAGGCCCGAGCTGCTCACGCCACGCACCCACGGTCTCGGCGGCCGCCTGTTCCGCGGCGCGCGTACAGGCCCAGCCGCGTTTGGTGAGTGCCAAGATCCGCGATCGGCCGTCGGCCGGGTCCACCTGCCGGGTCAGGTAGCCGCGCTGCACCAACTGCTCGACCAACTGGCTGGCCGCCTGCTTGGTCACGCCGAGGTGCTCGGCCACGTCGGCGACGCTGGCGCCACCGAAGCTGACCCGGACGAACACGAAGCCATGCGTCGGGCTCACGTCGGTGAACCCGCGCTGGGCCACTCCCCGCCGGATGCCTTCGGTCAACTGCGTCGAGGCGCGCAGGATCAGCATCCCCAGCTCCTGGTCGCTCACGACGACCAGCTTGACATGAAGGTCAAGATGCTTGACTATTTAGTCAAGTACATTGACTACTTGGGAGTTCGCATGCCTGTTGTCCGCTCCACCGACGCCGTCGAGCACCACGTGCACGGCAGCACTTTCAGCTCCTACGTGTCCCCGACACGGGGCAGCGCCCAGCTGTGCGCGTGGCGGCTGAGCGTCCCCGCCGACGTGCCGGGAGTGCCGCACCGTCCCAGCCGCGAGGAGGTCCTGCTGATCCTCGACGGCACCGTACGGATCACCGTGGATGGCCAGTCGGCTGAGCTCACCGCAGGCGATGTCGCCGTGGTGCCCGCCGGCAGCGAGTTGTGCCTGGATTCCGGCCCGGCCGGCGCGAGCGCTTGGGTGACCACTACGAGCGGCCTCGAAGCGGTCATGCCGGACGGCAGCAGCTTTGCCCCGCCGTGGGCGAACTGAGATCAATCGTTAGCGCGGGGCCGGACGGCTGACGAACTCCGGCGCGAAGCACCGCGCTCTGGCAACGTGCTCAGGCGAGTTGATCACAGCGCGCGGCCTGGTGCAGGCTGACGCCCGTGGGACGTGAACTGTGGCTGGTGATCCACGCCGAGCGCTCGGCGCTGGCCCACGATCTGGCCCGGCTGCGGCCCTGGCAGTGGGAGGCGCAGTCGATGTGCGGGCGCTGGACGGTGCGCGAGGTCGCCGCACACCTGACCGCGATGTCAATGATGACGCCCGGCAGGTTCATCGGGCACTACGCCGGCGCGGGCCTGCGTCTCGATGCGATGAACGCCAAGGACGTACGCGAACAGCACCGCACGACGACGGCGCAGCAGCTCAACGAGTTCCGTGCCCATATCTCGGACTCGACCTGCCCGCCGTGGCCGACTGTGCTGGTGCTCGGCGAAATCATCCTGCACGGGCAGGACATTGTCCGTCCGCTCAAATTGAATCGCCGCCCTCCGCAGCAGGCGATCCTGCGCGTTGCGGACTTCTACAAGCGGACGAATGTGCTCGTCGGTGCCCGCCGTCGCATCGCCGGGTTGCGGCTGCGCGCTACTGACGCCGACTGGTCACACGGCCGCGGACCCGAGGTGAGCGGCTCGCTGCTCTCGTTGACCCTCGCGATGGCTGGCCGGGCCGCCGCGATGGACGACTTGTCCGGCTACGGCCTCGACACGCTGCGCTCCCGGTAGCGTCCGGGCATGACTCAGACCGTCGCCGAGATCGCGGCCGCCGTGCGCAGCGGCAAGCTCACTGCCCGGGACGCGACCGAGCGTGCGCTCGAACGGATCGAAGATCTTGACGAAACGATCGGCGCGTTCCAGGAAGTGCGCGTCTTCAAGTCCCTGCACGAAGCCGACGCCGTCGACGCCCGCAAGGACAAGGCCGACCTGCCGCTGGCCGGCGTTCCAATCCCGATCAAGGACAACGTCCCGGTCGCAGGCGAGCCAATGCGGATGGGCTCGGCCGGCAGCGACCCGGCGCCGCAGCATGAGGACCACGAGATCGTCCGGCGGTTGCGCGAGGCCGGCGCCGTCGTCGTCGGCCTGACCCGCGTCCCCGAGCTGTGCGTGTTCGGCGCGACCGACTCCGTGTTCGGCACCACGCACAATCCGTGGGACCTCACGCGTACCCCCGGCGGGTCGTCCGGCGGCGCCGCGGCTGCGGTGGCCTCCGGGATGGTGCCCGCCGCACACGGCAACGACGGCATGGGCTCGATCCGGATCCCCGCGGCCTGCTGCGGGCTGGTCGGCATCAAGCCCGGCCTGGGCGTCGTACCGGCCGAGCTCGGCAACGGCTCTTGGTTCGACATGGCTGAGAACGGCCCGCTGGCGACGACGGTCCAAGACGCTGCTCTGCTGCTGTCGGTGATGGCTGGTCGCCCCGACCTCGCCACCGTCGCCAATCCGGGCACGCTGCGAATAGCGATGTCCACCAAGGCGCCACTGCCAGGCATTTCCGTCGACGAACACTGGGCAGCGGCGGTGCGCGAGACGGCTGTGCTGCTGCGTGGGGCTGGGCACACGGTGCGCGAGGAGAACCCGCCCTACGGGCAGGTCTCCGGGCCGTCGGAGCTGGTGCGCTGGTTCGCCGGCACCGAGCTCGACGCGCGGCTGCTCGCCGACCGGGATCAGCTGGAGACACGCATCCGCCGGCATGCTGCGGCGGGGCGGCGGGTGCTGCGCCTCGGCCTGCCGCGCGCAAAGGGCCGTCAGCGCTGGCAGCGGCGCGCACAGGGATTCTTCGCCGACCTAGACGTGCTCGTCACGCCGACGCTCGCACAGCCGCCAATCGCAGCCAAGGCCTGGGCGCGCAAGGGCTGGCTGGCCAACATATGGGCCAACACGCATTACGCGCCGTTCTCCGCGCACTGGAACCTGGCTGGCTGGCCGGCCATGGCCGTGCCCGCCGGACTGCATCCGAACGGCATGCCGCTGTCGGTGCAGCTCGTCGCCAAACCGGGTGGCGAGGCGTTGCTGCTCGCAGTGGCCGCCCAGCTCGAACAGCTGCGCCCCTGGCCGCGAACCGCTCCTAGGGCGCGGGACGCTAGCGCGCGCTAGCCGCCGCCAACTTGGCCGCGTAGCAGGGCGACCCGCCGTGGAAACGCCTGCTCAGGGGCCAAGTGCCCGCCGTATCGCGTCGACCGAAGCCCGGACGTCGTCGTCGTCGGTCGTCCAATTGCTCACCGAGATCCGCAGCACGTCGCGGCCGTGCCATCGCGATCCCGACATCCATGCCGTGCCGTCGGCCAGCACCTTCGCCGTCACCTCGCGAGTGCGGGCGTCGTCGCCGAACGCCACCGACACCTGGGTGAAGTCGATCTCGTTCAGCACCTCTGCCCCGTCGATCTCGGAGATGCGCGCCGCGAATTCCCGCGCGTGCCGGACCAGTCCGTCGACGAGATCTGCAACGCCGGAGCGGCCCAGCGAACGCAGCGCTGCCCACACCGGCACCCCGCGAGCCCGCCGCGACATCTCAGGCACCCGCTCCAGCGGGTCGCCGACGCCGGACACGTCCGGGATGAGATAGCTGGCGTGCACCGCGAAAGCCGCCCGCAGTGCGGCCGGCCGCGACACGATCGCGATGCCGCAGTCGTAGGGAACGTTCAGCGTCTTGTGCGCGTCCGTCGCCCACGAGTCTGCCGACTCGTAGCCGGCCAGGGCAGGCCGCAGCGACGGTGACGCGGCGGCCCACAGCCCGAAGGCGCCGTCGACGTGCACCCACGCGCCGTGCTCGTGGGCCAGTGCGGTCGCGGCCGCGATCGGGTCGAACGCGCCTGAGTGCAGGTTGCCGGCCTGCAGGCAGAGGATTGTCGGACCGCTGCCGGCATCAAGGGCCTCGGCCAGCGCGTCGAGGCGAATCCGGCCCTGCTCATCGGCGGGCACCACCGTCGGCGCCCCCAGCCCGAGATAGCGCAGGGTCAGATCCACTGTCTCGTGGCGCTCTGCACCGACGAGTACCCGCAGCCGCGGCCCACCGCTGAGCCCGAGCCGGTCGAGGTCCCACCCCGCGTCGGCCAGCACCTGCTGGCGACCGGCCGCCAGGCCGGTGAAGTTCGCCATCGTCGCACCCGTGACGAACCCGACGTCCGCCCCGGGCGGCAGGCCGAGCAGGTCCAACAGCCAGTGCGCCGCCACCTCTTCGGCGGCCGCGGTGCCCGGGGTGGCGAAACGCGAGCCGGTGTTCTGATCCCAGGCACTGACCAGCCAATCCGCGGCCAGGGCCGCGGGCAGCGCGCCGCCCATCACCCAGCCGAAGAAGCGCCCCGACCCGATTGCCATCAGCCCGGGCTCGACCACGTCGGCCAACTGGTCAACGACGTCGGCGGCATTGGCCCCACCTTCGGCCAGCGTGCCGCCGAAGCCGGCCCGAAGATCGTCGGCTTTCGCCTGCGGACCAACGGGTCGATCTCCGACGGAGGCCAGCCACTTGCGGGCGTGCGCCGCGGCGTTGTCCAGGGCCGCCGAGTACGCGTCTGCGTCAGCAGTCACTGGCCACCATCCTTTGCATCACCCCGAGCGTCTCAGGGACGAGCCTCGTACACCAGGTTGAAAGGTGTCTCGGCAGCGCGACGGAACCGGGTGAAGCCGGCGTCGGTCGCCACCCGGCGGATTGCGGCCTCGCCGGCCTGCGCGCCCAGCGCGTATCCGCCGCTCTGCGACAGGGCGTTCGGCACGCACAGGAACGTCGAGAAGCCGTAGTAGACCCGGCCCACCGGGTTGAGGTTGCCCTCGACCGTGTCCTGGGCGGCCGGCTCGACGATCAGCCAGGTGCCGTCCGGGGCCAGCGACTCGCGGATGTGGCGTGCGGCGCCGATCGGGTCACCCATGTCGTGCAGGCAGTCGAACGTCGCGACCAGGTCGTAGTCCCTGCCGCCGAACGACTGCGCCGAGGCGACCTCGAAGGACACCCGCTCGGCCACGCCGGCATCGCCAGCCCGCTTGCGGGCGCTCTCGATCGAGCCCTCGTGGTAGTCCGAACCGATGATCGTCGACGCGGGGAAGGCCTCGCCCAGCAGCACCGACGATGCGCCGTGCCCGCAGCCGATGTCGGCCACCTTGGCGCCGGCCTGCAGCTTGGCCTCGACGCCCTCGAGCGCCGGGATCCAGGACGGGATCAGGTTGGCGATGTAACCCGGCCGGAAGAAGGCCTCGCAGCCCTCGAAGACGAGGTGGTCGTGCTCGTGCCAGCCGATGCCGTCACCGCTCTGGAACGCCTCGACGACGCGCGGCTCGGCCCGCAGGCTGCCCAGCGCGAGCTGGAACGCCCCGGGCATGAAGACCGCTCCGTCCGGGTTGGTGAGAGCGAAGGCCTGCTCCTCGGTCATCGAGTAGCTGTCCGAAGCCGCGTCGTACTCGACGTAGCCGCCGGCGGCCTGGCCGCGCAGCCA
>JBDTXT010000082.1:0-8911 GCA_040006035.1 Pseudonocardiales bacterium
AGAGTCTCTGCTTCCCAAGCAGATTGCGCGGGTTCGATTCCCGTCACCCGCTCCGAGCTAGTCTTTGGCCAGGCGGAGCAGAACGTTCGCGATGTGTTCGGCCAAAATCCGGGCGTGGGTCATGTCATCGTTCGTCCAACGACGGTGCGTGCGATGACGGAACTCGAGCACACCCAGGGGCGTTGCGCCGCCGACGACGGGCGTGATCAGCAGGCTGGCCATGCCTTCGGTGATCAGCAACGTCCGTTCGGCCAGGTCACCGGCGAGATCACTGACGTGTGCCTCGATCATCATCGCCGTTTCGAGTGCCGCCTTGGTCGCCGGGAAATCCGTGAGCGCGTACAGCCGCGCATCCACAGGCGTTCCCGCCGAGCTCACCTCCTGCAGGCGCCCGCCACTCACCACGGTGGACAGCCCGATGGCGTCGATACCCAGACCGCGGGCCGCAGTCATGAGCGCGGTCTGCACGTCGGCCAACCCGACACTGCCCGCCAGCGCGGCGGTGATACCGCCGATCTCGCGGACCGAACCCAGCGGCCCAGCCAGCGATGCCTCTCGCAGGACGACGGCGCGGGCGCTTCGGCAGGCGTTCACTGCGTCGGCCGCCGCGACCGGCAACTGGGCAGCCGGCGGGGCGATGGCCCAGCCCTGCGCGTAGTCGATGTCGAGCGCGGCCAGGCTCGTCAGGTCGTCGAGTGTCTCGACACCCTCGCCCAGTACGTGCGCTCCGATGCGCCGCGACAGACTGACCAACGACTCGATCACCGCGAGCTTGGCCTCGCTCTGGCGCGCAGCGGTAACCAAGCCGCGGTCCAGCTTCACAATGTCTGGTCGCAAAGTGGCCAGGCGGAGCAGCCCCGCGTATCCGGTACTGACATCGTCAACTGCGATCAGCGCCCCGCGGCGCCGTAGCTCGCTCAATCCGTCGAACACCACTTTCGCGTCCCGAGCGGATTGTTCGGTGACTTCGATGATGAGGCCGTGCAAATCACCGGCCAGCACCCGCTGAACCGCGGGATGAGTCATTGCGTTCGGACTGACGTTCACGCTCAGCAGGACGTGCTCGGGCAGAGCAGCGCGCTGCGCCAGGGCGGCCTCCAGACAGGTGGCCTCGAGATCAGGCCCACGGCCGTTTTCGTACGCGTCGAGGAGCACCGCTTCGACGGAGGCGCCGTGCGGACCAGGGAAGCGGGCCAGCGCTTCTGCCGCGACGAGTGCACCTGTCGCTACGTCGATGATCGGCTGCAGAACGACAGCCGGTCTAGCGCCCCCCGCCGGCGATCGCGTCACGTCGCCGCACGGACGGGAGTATTCGCGACCTCAGTCACCAACCTCAACCTCCGAAGCGACCTGCCGGCGGTCGGAGAATCGCGACCGAATGGCTCCGGCAATTCCTTGATTCCCTGCCAAGGAAGTAATTGTCGGCTCAATGTTAACCGTTGGGCAGCCTAGGGCAGTCAACCTGCGACACGTGGATGTGTGGATTTCAGATCTCCGAGGGCGCTCTTGGCGGTTACGGTTAGCGAGTGACGACCTCCGAAATGAGTGACGAGGAACTGCTGGCGAGCTGGGAACTGGTGACCCGGGCAGTCGCCCGCGCCCAGGAACGGGTCCTGTCTCGCATCGAAGACGCCGGTCTGCCGTCTCAGTGGGTAGCCGCGCTGCACCTGTTGCTACGCGCCGGTGATCACCGGCTGCCGATGAGTCGGCTGGCGCGTGACCTGTCGATGACGTCGGGCGGATTCACCAAGCTGGCCGACCGGATGGGTCAAGAGAGCTTGATCGACCGGCGCAGCTCGTCTGGTGACCGCCGCGTCGTCTACGCCGTCCTGACTGATGCGGGGCTGCGCCTGGCCCGGCGCACCGAGCGTCAGTACAAAGCGGCGCTACGAGAGCACGTTCTTGCTGCCCTGACCGCGCCCAAGCTGGCCGCGTTGGCCGAGATCGCCCGCACGCTGGACCAGTCACACCTCGACGCGGCCGAGCCCCTGCGTCCCATCAAGGCGGGGGCCGCTGGACGCGACCCGTCATTGCCGGACCGCCGCGCGCCCGGCCCGCGGGCGGCCGCTCGCGCCGGTATGTCCTCGGGAGCCGAGGACCTCTAGCGCCGGAGCGTTCCCCGCTCGGCACACCCGTCCGACCAATGGCCAAGTTCAGCGGGTAAGTGGTATTTCGGTCGGTGTTCGTGGATTGTTAAGGCGTTATGTCTGAACCCCCAACCCAACGGGTGTCCTTCGGCGCGGTGCTGCGCATCATCGAGTTCCGCGCGCTCTGGGTGGCCGAGGCCATCTCCATGGCCGGCGATCAACTCGCGCGCGTTGCCGTCTCAATCCTGGTCTTCAACCGGACGGGGTCAGCCTCCCTGACCGCACTGGTGTACGCGCTGACGTTCCTGCCGGCGATCGTCGGTGGCGCTCTGCTGTCCGGGTTGGCTGACCGGTTCCCCAGGCGGTCGGTGATGATCGCCTGCGATCTGATCCGGGCCGCGTTGCTGGTGGGCATGGCGATCCCCGGCATCCCACTGCCGGTTGTGTGCGCATTGCTCGTCGTCTCGGTACTGGCGGGGCGGCCGTTCAGCGCGGCGCAGGTCGCGATACTGCCCGAGGTTCTGGCCGGCGAACACTTCGTCGTCGGTACCAGCCTGCGAATGGTGACCGATCAGGTGGCCCAGCTCGCGGGCTTCGCTGGCGGCGGCGTCGCGGTGGCGCTGATCGGTGCGCGCGGTGGGCTCGCCGTGGACGCCGCGACGTTCCTGCTGTCGGCAATACTCATCCGGACGCTTGTACATCAGCGTCCGCTCACAGGTGAGACAGCAGATGGGGCGGTGGGCGGCCGCGTGACAGTGTGGCGCCAGATCACATCGGCGGCCGCGATCGTCTTTGCCAGTTCGCGGCTGCGGGCGCTGGTCGGTCTCGGCTGGCTGGCGGCCCTTCACGTTGTACCCGAAGGCGTTGCGGCGCCCTACGCTGCTGTCTCGGGCCACGGTCCGGCCGCGGTCGGATTGCTGATGGCGGCATTGCCCGCTGGCAGCGCGGTGGGAGCGCTCGTACTCGTTCGATTGCCAGCACGCCGGCGGCAGAGGCTCATGGGTCCGCTGGCGGTGGCGGCGGCGCTGCCGATGATCGCGTGCGCCGCATCTCCCGCACTTGTGGTCTCGATTGCCCTCTGGTTCTCCACCGGGCTGTGTGCGGCCTACCAGTTACAGGCAGCCGCATCGTTCGTCCGCGCGATACCGGCAGGCCAGCGCGGCCAAGTCATGGGCTTGGTGGGTTCCGGGCTCATCGCCAGCCAGGGGCTGGGAATCGTGGTCTTCGGTGTGGTGGCAGATCATCTGGGCGGCACCAAGGCCGTTGGGCTCGCGGGAGCCCTCGCGCTGGTGATTGCCATACCGCTTGCATTGAGTTGGTCGCGGGCATCCGGAGTCGTCGAGTCGACTGCACCCGCCTTGGCTGACTGAGGTCTACCACTGCCAGTTGTTCATGGGGTGTTCCTTCCTGTGGGTGGGATGTTCGGAGTTGGTTCGGGCTACCACTGCCAGTTGTTCATGAGGTGCTCCTGTCTCGGGATGGGACGGGTGGGCGGTTGTGGGCTACCAAATCCAGTTGTTCATGAGATGCTCCTGTCTCGGGATGGGACGAACTGGGCGCGGTTATGGGCTACCAAATCCAGTTGCTCATGGGGTGCTCCTCTCGGCTGAGGTGCTCGGCAGTCTAGGATGTGCTTATACACCTATACACTAATCATACTCACGGAATACTAGTAACAAATGGTACAAATGCGGCGACGCTCCGGCGCCGGCTGAGCTGAGAGCAAAGCCCGAAATGATCAAACCTGCTTGTCAGTTGTTGCTGCCTGACGGTGCGGTGGCCACCGGCAGGCGGACACTGTGCGACGGTCAGGCGGCGATGGCCGCTGAGAGGACCCGTCGATTCGTGAGTGTACCGACCTGCGTGAGCAAAGAAAGGAGATTCGTAACAAATTAAGTCGCATCGTCTGGAACCCGATGTGCGAATTGTGGTGAAGTGGTAGAGGAACTATGGTCCGCCATGAGTCGCGCCGCATTGAAAATGATCAAGGTCCGCGTCCCGGTGTGGAGTTGAACACGTCAGATGAGAAGCAGTACCCCACTCGCATTCACGTGGCAGGGCTCCCGATTGCGTGGCGCTCCCGGCCGGTTGGTCGTTGCGCTGCTGTCGGTGGAGTTGGTTGCGCTTGTTCTCGGTGCTTGGGCGCTTTTCACCGTCGAGCTCTCGAGCGATTCCTGGAAGCGTCTGGCGATCCTGTTCACGCTGGCCGTCATCTTCGAAGAACTGTCCCGACAGGTCGTCAAGCAGCGGTTGCTGATCAGCTCAGGACCACAGCCAGACATGACCTCCGTGTGGACTTTCGGCGGCGTCTTGATTCTGCCGCCGGCGTCCGCCGCGCTGTTGGCCGTTCTTCTCGCTGCCTACATCTGGCTGCGGCAACGTCGAACAACCGCACGGCCCCTGTATCGGCGCGTCTATTCCGGCTCGACGATCGTGTTGGCGTGCCTCGCGGCGAGCGCCGTGTTGAGGCACGTGGGTGACAATCCGACGCCCTCGCCGAGTGCACATCCGGCGTTGGTCGTTGCGGCCGCACTCGTCGTTTACACCTGTGTGAACCGATTCCTGATCTCGGTGGCGGTCGTGCTTGCCGGCGGCGGAGTGAAGCGCTCGATGGTCCTCGGCAAGTGGGACGACAATGCACTGGAGCTCGCAACGTTGTGCCTCGGCTACGTGGCGGCGCTCGTGGTCATCAATCAACCTTTGATGACGGTTGTGGTGCTGGTCCCGATGGTCCTGCTGCAACGCGGCGCACTCGTCAAGCAGCTCGAAGAGATGTCGACGATCGACGCAAAGACCCAGCTACTCAACGCACTAGCCTGGCAGCAGCTCGCCGCCCGAGCGTTGGCCCGTGCCGGCCGGACGTCCAGTGCGGCGATCCTGGTCATCGATCTCGATCACTTCAAGTCGGTCAACGACGTGCACGGCCACCTGGTCGGTGACGCTGCCCTGTACCAGGTCGGACAGAGCATCAAGCAAGAACTGCGCCAGGCCGACCTCGTCGGTCGATTCGGCGGCGAGGAATTCGTGGTCATGCTGCCCGATCTGGGCGCCGAGGCAGGCACTCTGATCGCGGAGCGGGTTCGGTCGCGCATCGCCACCATCTTGTTGTCGGATCTGCAGGGCCAGCACACCGACGGCGGCGTGTGCGTACACGCGCTCTCCGCGTCGATCGGCGTCGCGATGTTCCCGGACCACGCCACCGACCTCAGCGGCCTGCTGCGAGCGGCCGACGCGGCGCTGTACGCCGCGAAACACGCCGGCCGTAACCGGATCGCGCTTGCCGGCCATGAACGGCCTGAGTCCACGTCGGTGCCGCTCCCCGGCTAAGGCCTACCGCAGCGTGACGACGCTCCAGGCCGCCGCCGCGACGACGTGCCGGGTTCGATTGGCCCTGCCACATTCAGCCCGCGGACAGTATTGCGGGAGCACAATCGCCGGGACGCTCCTGTCGGGGGGCCGCGAGATTGCGAGGAGTGGGCGGGTGTCGTTGACCGGTCGGCTCACGGTACTGCTCGCCATCCTTGTCGCAATCGTGGTGCCGGGGGTGGCGCTGTACTCCTGGAACCGGATCGGGCAGGGACCGCAACGCTCAGCCAAGGCGCTGCGGTGGACCTGGCGCAGCACGATCTTGTTCGCCTCGCAGTTGTCGACCGTGATCCTGGTCGCCGTCCTGGTGAACGACGCGGGCAATTTCTACACGTCCTGGCTCGAGCTCCTAGGCGAGAAGCACAGCCTGCAGCACACGGTCGCGTCACCAGGCAGCCAGGACAGGGCACTACGCCACGACCTCGAGCGGGCCCGCGCGGCCGGACATGGTCTGGTCGTGAAGTTGGAGATACCGGGAACCGTAAGCGGCGTCGGAAGCTTTTCCGGCCTGGTATATCTGCCGATCCAGTACGGCATGCCCCAGTATGAGCACCGCAAGTTCCCGGTGGTCGAGCTGGTCGCCGGTTCCCCGGGCACCCCGAGGAGCTGGACCCATGCCCTGGACGTGGCGCAGGTGCTCGACCAGGAGATCGCTGCCGGCCGTTCGTTGCCGTTCATCGCGGTGATGCCCAGCCAGGAGGTGGCAGGTCGGCGTGACACGCAATGCGTCGACGTCGTGGGCGGCCCCCAGGTCGAGACCTATCTGACGACGGATGTGCGCACCGTGGTCATGCGCGCCTACCGCGCGAGCGCGCAGCCCGGGGCCTGGGCGCTCATGGGCTACTCCAGCGGTGGGTATTGCGCCACCAACCTCGCCATGAGACACCCGGACATGTTCGGTGCCGCCGTGTCTATCGCCGGCTACGCCCACCCGGCCCACGACCTTCAGACCGGCGAGCTGTTCGGCCACAACGCCATATTGCGTGACCAGAACACTCCGTTGTGGCGGGCGACCCACTTGTCGCCGCCAGACGTGGCCTTGCTGCTGATGACCAGTGCTGAGGACGCGTTGTCGGACGCCGACGCGCACGCGATGGCGGCAGTGGCGCGTGCGCCGCTGTCAGTTTCCCTTGTGTCCTTGCGACATGGCGGGCACAACTTCGAGGTGTGGCGCGCCGAGGAGCCGGTCGCCTTCGGCTGGTTGTCGGCGCACCTGATCGCGCCGCTCACCCCGCCGGCGGTCATCGACAACACGTCACCGGTTGTCGTCACCTCGCAGCGACGATAGGGCCGCTAGAGCGGCATCACGGCGGCTAGCCAGCTCAGCTGCTCCGCTTCGTGAAACGACTGACCGCCCTCGTGCTCGTTGTAGGGATAGACGCGCAATTCCTTCGGGCCGCCATAGGCGTTGTAGGCCGCGTACACCGTCGAGGGCGGGCACACTGCGTCCATCAGCGCCACAGAGAACAACGCGGGGACGCTCGCGGCCCGGGCCAGCACCGAGACGTCGAAGTAGGCGAGCGTGGCGAAGACCTGCTCGAGGTGGCCCCGGTGCACGGCCAGGTAGCCGGCCAGTTCGAGGTAGGGATCTTCGGTCGCCATCTCAGACGCGCGCCGAAAGTCCGCCAGGAACGCAACGTCTGGCATCACGGCAGTGAGGTCGGGCATCAGCCCTGCCACGGCCAGGCTGATACCGCCGCCTTGGCTCTTGCCGGTGACGGTCACCCGCTCGCTGTCGACGCCAGGCAGCGCGCGCGCGCAGTCGACCGCACGGACGCCGTCGGTGAACAACCGCCGGTAGTAGTAGGACCGGGGGGCGCGGATGCCGCGGGTGAGGAAGCCGGGGTAGGACGGCTCGGACCCGGCCGGGTCGGGGGTGTCGCCCGGCGCCCAGCCCGAGCCCTGACCACGGGTGTCCATCTCCAGGCTGGCATAGCCGGCGAGCGGCCAGATGCCGACCTGATGGGGGTGGCCGCGCCCACCGCCGTAGCCCTGGTAGCGCACGACGACCGGCAGATCGGCCTCAGTACCGGCCGGGCGGTGGTACCAGGCACGGATGGGGTCGCCGCCGAAGCCGCTGAACGTCACGTCGTAGGTGTCGACCAAACGCAGGCCGGTGTCCACCCGCGCGACCTCGGGCTCCCAGCGCTGCGCCCGCGCCTCGGCGATCGTCTCGTCCCAGAACGAAGTCAGGTCTGGCGGCGGAGTCACGTCGGATCGGTAGCCGGTGAGCGCCGCCCCGGCCAGGTCGAAGAGAGCCACTATTTCGCCGCGCTCTGCAGTCGGGCCCCGCCGATTGCCAGCGTGGGCGCCATCGGCGGGTTGAGGGCCAGCGCGGCCAGGCCCGCAGGGTCGAGCGGCCGACCGCTGTTCGGCATTGTCACCTCGCAGAGCGCGCGGAGCACGGGCCCGGCGGGCCGCCCCGACGCGGCCGATCGTACCTAGTGCCCCGTGTCGCGCGGCACTGGCGACGGCGGACTCGGGCCGAGGCCGAGACCGCCCGGCCGCAGGTGACATAGATCGAGGTTTGTCCGCATAGATATTGTCACGACAACGTGTAAAGGTTGTTTCGCGGCATTCCGCCGCGTCTGGCGGGCTTCGGGTCCGCCGGCACAGGGTCGTGCCTCGGAGGTTCAGCTCATGCAAAAGTCCCGGCGGGTCACCACCATCGTCTGCTGCGTCGCGATAAGCGCGCTGCTGGGCGGATGCGTGGCCTCGAAGAAGACCAAGAGTGATCCGACCAAGAACGCCACGGCGAAGAACGTCTCGCTCACGATCAATGCCAACGACGTGGCGGGCGGAAAGAACGCGGCCGAAGCTAATTGGATCACCACCTTCGTGATTCCGGGCTACATCGCGGCACAGAAGGCCAAGGGCGTCAACGCCACCGTCAAGTTCAACGGCGCAGGCGTCGATGACGAGGAGTACAAGACCAAGCTCGAGCTCGGGCTCAAGACCGGTAACGGCGCGGACGTGTTCGCCGCCGACGGGATCTGGCTGGGCGAGTTGGCCAGCGCGGGCTATGTGAAGCCGCTCGATGAGCTCGTCGGCAAGGAGACCGCCAGTTGGGACGGCTGGTCGCAGATCTCCAAGGCCGTCCAGAACAATCTGAGCTACAAGGACAAGCTCTACGGTATCCCGAACGGCACCGACGGCCGGGTCCTCTACTTCAACAAGAAGCTGTTCGCCAAAGCGGGGCTGCCGGCCGACTGGCAGCCGAAGTCGTGGGACGACATCCTGGCCGCGGGCGCGGCGCTGAAGAAGATCTCAGGCGTCAACCCGATCCAGATCAACGCCGGCACACCGATGGGCGAGGCCACGACGGCGCAGGGCTTCCTGCCGCTGCTCGCCGGTACCGGCAAGCCGATGTTCGACGAGGCCTCGGGCAAGTGGCAGGGCGCTACCCCCGCCGTCACGTCCGTCCTCGAGTACTACAAGAAGATCTACGGCGGTGGCCT
>JBDTXT010000083.1:0-8879 GCA_040006035.1 Pseudonocardiales bacterium
TACCGGATGCCGGGCGGTGCCCCGGCCAACCCGAAACTCGCCGCCATGCTGCCGGCCTTCCCGGCCAACCTGCGCAAGCAGCTCAAGGGCGCCCCGATGCCCGCGCCGCACCACATCATGTGCGCGGCCGTCGAGGGTGCGACGGTCGACATCGACACCGCGTTCACCATCGAGGGCCGGTACTTCGTCGACCTCGCGCGCGGCCAGGTGGCCAAGAACATGATCCAGGCGTTCTGGTTCGAGCTGAACTCGATCAACGCCGGCGGATCCCGTCCGTCGGGGTACGAGCCGCTGCCGACCAAGAAGGTGGCCATCCTCGGCGCGGGCATGATGGGCGCCGGTATCGCTTATGTCAGCGCCCGAAACGGCATCGACGTCGTGCTCAAGGATGTCTCGATCGAGGCGGCCGAGAAGGGCAAGGACTATTCCAAGAAGATCCTCGACAAGGCGATCTCGCGCGGCAAGCTGACGGAGGCCAAGCGCGACGAGGTGCTGGCCCGCATCACACCTACGGCCGACTACGGCGACCTGGCCGGCTGCGACCTGATCGTCGAGGCCGTGTTCGAGAAGGTGTCGCTCAAGCACGAAGTCTTCGCTGAGGCGGAGCCCGTCGTGGCGCCGGACGCACTGCTCGGCTCGAACACGTCCACGCTGCCCATCACCTCACTCGCCGAGGGTGTGCAACGCAAGGCCGACTTCATCGGACTGCACTTCTTCTCCCCCGTCGACAAGATGCCGCTGCTCGAGATCATCCGCGGCGAACAGACTTCCGATGCCGCACTCGCGCGAGCGCTGGACTACGCGGCCCAGATCAAGAAGACCCCGATCGTGGTCAACGACAGCCGCGGCTTCTTCACCAGCCGGGTGATCGGGACGTTCGTCAACGAGGCGCTGGCCATGCTGGGCGAGGGCATCCACCCGGCCACGGTCGAGCAAGCCACGACGCAGGCCGGCTACCCGGTCGGCGCGCTGCAACTCGCCGACGAGCTGAATATGGAACTGTTCCTCAAGATTCGCAACGAAACCCGCGGGGCCATCGCGGCCGCCGGGGGCAACCACCCGCGGCATCCGGCCGAGGACATCGTCGAGAAGATGGTCGAGCTCGGTCGCCCCGGTCGTCTGCGCGGGGCCGGCTTCTTCGACTACGACGACAACGGCAAGCGCACCGGCCTGTGGCCTGGGCTGGCCGAGCTCTTCCCGGTCAAGGGCGATCCTGCCCAGGTCGACCTGCATGAGCTCGAGGAGCGCATGCTCGTGATCGAGGCTGTCGAGTCCGCGCGGTGCGTCGAGGAGGGTGTGATTGTTCAGACTGCCGACGCCAACATCGGCTCGATCATGGGCATCGGCTTCCCGCCGTGGACCGGCGGCGTGCTGCAGTACATCAACGGTTATGCCGGTGGTGTCGCTGGGTTCGTCGAGCGCGCGGAAGAGCTGGCCGACAAGTACGGCGACCGGTTCACGCCCAACCCGCTGCTGCGCAAGAAGGCCGAGAACGGCGAGACCTTCTAACCCAACCTTCTCGCCACTCGGCCGGACCTGCTGAAAGGAACGCCGCCATGCCTGGGCCGCTCGCGGGCGTTCGGATCATCGAACTGCCCGCGATCGGGCCGGTGCCATTCCTCGGGATGCTGCTGGCCGATCTCGGGGCCGATGTCGTGCGCGTCGACAAGCTGCCGGGCCAGGCCGGCATGTTTGCCGGTCTGCCGGCCGGGCCGCTCGGACGGGGTCGCCGCGCCGTCGCGCTCGACCTGCGCCGGCCCGGCGCGGCCGAGGTCGTGCTGCGACTGGCCGAGCGCTGCGATGCACTCATCGAGGGGTTCCGGCCCGGCGTGGCCGAACGCCTCGGCATCGGCCCGGACGCTCTGCTCGCCCGCAACCCCAGGCTCGTCTACGGCCGGATGACCGGCTGGGGCCAGGACGGCCCGCTGGCTGCCACCGCCGGGCACGACATCACCTATCTGGCGATCTCCGGCCTGCTGCACGGCATCGGAGCGGCCGACGGCCCGCCGGTGCCGCCCATCAACTACGTCGCCGACTTCGGCGGCGGGTCGATGTTCCTGGCCACCGGACTGCTCGCCGCCCTGCTGCACGCCCGCGCGACCGGCGAGGGGCAGGTCGTCGACGCCGCGATGACCGAGGGTGCGGCCTACCTGAGCTCAATGACGCGCACCTTCCAGGCGGCCGGCGGCTGGCAGGACGAGCGCGGCGCCAACATGCTCGACGGCGGCGCCCCGAACTACCGTTGCTACGAGTGCTCGGACGGCCGCCACGTGGCCGTAGGAGCGCTCGAGCCACAGTTCTGGGCCGCCCTCGTCGGCGCGCTCGGGCTCGACGTCGACAGCACGCCGTCGCCCTACGACCCGGCGCAATGGGACGAGTGCACCGCCCTGCTGGCGAGCACGTTCAAGGCCAAGACCCGCGACGAGTGGGCCTCGGTCTTCGAGCCGCTCGATGCGTGCGTCGCCCCGGTGCTGACGCTGGCCGAGGCGCCGGAGCACCCGCACAACGTCGCTCGGGGTTCGTTCACCCAGGTGGGCGACGCGACCCTGGCCGGGCCGGCACCACGGTTCTCGATCACCCCCGGCGCGACCGCACCGCTGAGCGACGTGGGCGCCGAGACGGCCGGCCTGCTCGATGAGTTGGGCTTCAGCGAGAGCGACCTGCGCCAACTGCGCCAGGACCGCGCCGTCGAGTGACCCCACGCGGTGCTCCTATCGTTACCGGGTGAGCGAATCCACCTACGGGGCCAGCGACGGCCTTGACCCGGCTGACCTCGAGCTGTGCCTGGAGGTCCTGGCCCAGGCCGAGTCGCTGCCCCCCGAACACCCCGATGCGGTTGCGATCCGGCGGGCGACCGGGCGGATCTTCAAGATGGTCAAGCGAGCGCGCCGGGTCGAACGCCGCGACGCCATCTCCTCCGCCGACCGGGCTGTCGTCGCCGCGACCGCAACCGGATCCGCGCAGCGCGTCGATGACGAGACGGCCGGCATCCCGCTCGTGTCCAATGTGAGCGGCGCGCTCGCCGGACGCTTCGTGCGGCCCCGGCCCTGCTACATCTGCAAGCAGGACTACACCGACGTCGACGCGTTCTACCACCAGCTGTGCCCGGCCTGCGCAACGATCAACCGCGGGCACCGCGACGCCCGCACCGACCTGACCGGGCGGCGGGCACTGCTCACCGGCGGCCGGGCGAAGATCGGCATGTACATCGCGCTGCGGCTGCTGCGCGACGGCGCACACACGACGATCACGACGCGGTTCCCCAACGACGCGGTACGCAGGTTCACCGCACTCGACGACAGCGTTGACTGGATCCACCGGCTCCGCATCGTCGGCATCGATCTGCGCGACCCGGCCCAGGTGGTCGCACTTGCCGACTCGGTCGCCGCGGCCGGCCCGCTGGACATCTTGATCAACAATGCGGCGCAGACGGTCCGGCGCTCCCCCGGTGCGTACGCGCCCCTCGTTTCGGCGGAGTCCGATCCACTCCCGGACGGCCCGCTACCGGAACTGTTGACCTTCGACCACGTCTCCGACGCGCACCCGATGTCACTGGCCGGGTCGCTGTCGAAGCATCCGCTGCCGCACCTGCCCGACACCCTCGACGGCCGCGAGATCTCGCGGCTGGCGGTGGTGGCCGGCTCGGCGTCGTCGGATCGCATCGCGCGAGCGTCTGCCATCGACGCCGGCGGTCTGGTGCCCGATCTGCATACCAGCAACAGCTGGACGCAGCGGGTCGACGAGGTGGACGCACTCGAACTGCTCGAGGTGCAGCTGTGCAACATGACCGCACCGTTCATCCTGGTCAGCCGGTTGCGGGCCGCGATGGCGGCGAGCCAAGCGCGGCGCAAGTACATCGTCAACGTCTCAGCGATGGAGGGTGTCTTCAGCCGCGGCTACAAGGGTCCTGGGCATCCACACACGAACATGGCCAAGGCGGCACTGAACATGTTGACGCGCACCAGCGCGGTCGAACTGCTCACCGACGCCATCCTGATGACCGCGGTCGACACGGGATGGATCACCGACGAGCGGCCGCACTACACGAAGGCCCGGCTGGCCGACGAGGGCTTCCACGCGCCGCTCGACCTGGTCGACGGCGCGGCGCGGGTGTACGACCCGATCGTGCAGGGCGAGGCCGGCGTCGACCTGTACGGCTGCTTTCTGAAGGACTACGCCCGCGCCGACTGGTGAGGTTTCGTGGCTCTGGTCAAGCCTGCCGACGTCAAGGACGGCCAGGCGGAGCGAAACCTCGTCGCGCCGGCTCTAGCGGGCATCGGCGAGCTGCCGTTGCAGCGAAGCGAGCAGGCAGAGGATGCGGCTTGTGCGACGGCGGTGCCAGTGCGTACGTCCACGCCGGCCGAGGAACTCGACCGCCTCGAACCTCCCGGTGGGCGTGGTGAAATCGTTGCCCTCCCATCGGCTGAGGCTGGGCCGCTCGCCACCTACATCCAGGCCGCCTGGTGATCGACAACATTGGCTCCGGGCTCCGGGTACGCGAAGTCATCCTCAGCGAGCGGTGCGACGTCGCGCACACTGACGACACCGGCAACCGAGTGCGGCGTTTCGTCGCCGAAGGCCATCAGCACCATGAGCTGCGGCCAGCTGATCGACGCCGACGTCACGGCGCGCCACGGCGCAGGGCGGCGGCGATCAGGCGGTCGACGAGCGTCGGGTAATCGACGCCTGAGGCGGCCCACATCCGCGGGAACATCGAGATCGGCGTGAAACCTGGCATGGTGTTGATCTCGTTGACCACCAGACCACCGTCGGGAGTCACGAAGAAGTCCACGCGGGCCAGGCCGGCACAGTCCAGGGCGGTAAACGCCCGGCAGGCGGTGTCCTGCAATCGTTCGGTCAGCTCAGCCGGTAGGTCTGCTGGGATGTCGAATTCGCAGGCGTCATCGAGGTACTTGGCTTCGAAGTCGTACCAGTCGTGCCCGCGGACCAGCCTGATCTCGGCCGGGACGCTGGCCACCGGCCGACCGTCCTCGCCCTCGAGCACGCCGCACTCGATCTCGCGGCCGACGACGGCAGCCTCGACCATTGCCTTGGTGTCGTGCTCGAATGCGGTCGCCAGGGCATCGGGCAGATCGGCCCAGTCGGTGACCTTGGTGATCCCGACGCTCGACCCGGCGCGGGCCGGCTTGACGAACACTGGCAGTCCGAGGTGCGCGAGATCGACGGCCGAGACGGCACCGCCGCGCCGGACCACCGCGTAGTCGCCGACGGGCAGTCCCTCGGCGTGCAGCAGCTTCTTGGTGAACTCCTTGTCCATCGCCGCTGCACTGGCGAAGACCCCGGGGCCTACGTACGGGACGCCGGCCATCTCGAACAGGCCTTGGATAGTGCCGTCCTCGCCGAAGCGCCCGTGCAGGACAGGGAAGACGACGTCGACCGAGCCCAGAACCTGGACGCCTTGGCCCGGTTCCAGAGTCACCAGGCCGCCGCCGGTCGGGTCGCCGGGCAATACGACGGCGGTGCCTTTCTCGACCTCGGGCAGGGTTCGTCCGGTGATCTGCAGGGCAGTCGGGTCGACGTCGGTCAGCACCCAGCCGCCGGCGGGCGTGATCCCGATAGGGACGACGTCGTAGCGCTCCGGGTCCAGGGCGGCGAGCACGCTGCCCGCGGAGACGACGGAGATGCCGTGCTCGCTGCTGCGCCCGCCGTAGACCACGGCCACTCTGATCCGTCTCACGGGAGCCGACCCTACCGACGTGGTTGCTACTCGCTGCGCACCGAGCGCGACATCAGCTGTTCGAGCATGATCGGCGGCGTCATGCCCCGGAAGCACACCGCCTCGACCGCCTGGGTGATCGGGGTGTCGACGCCGTGCTGTTGGGCCAGTTCCAGCACCGAACGGCACGACACGACGCCCTCGGCGATCTGACCCCGGGTTGCCGCCCGAGCCTGCTCGAGGGACTCACCGCGTCCGAGCCGCTCGCCGAAGCTGCGGTTGCGCGACAGCGGCGAGGAGCAGGTGGCCACCAGGTCGCCGAGGCCGGCCAGCCCGGCGAAGGTCATGGGGTCGGCCCCGAGCTTGACACCGAGCCTGGCCGTCTCGGCCAGGCCGCGCGTGATGAGTGAGGCCAGGGTGTTGTCGCCGAAACCCATGCCTTGCGCGATGCCGCAGGCCAGGGCGATGACGTTCTTGACCGCGCCGCCCAGCTCGCAGCCGATGACGTCGGTATTCGTGTACGGGCGGAAATACGGCGCCGTACACGCGCTCTGCACCTCCTCGGCGCAGCCCTCGTCGACGCACGCGACGACCGTGGCCGTCGGCTGCTCCTGTGCGATCTCGCGGGCCAAATTCGGGCCGGACACGACAGCTATTCGCGCGAATTCGGCGTGGGCGACCTCGGCGATCACCTCGCTCATGCGTTTGGTGCTGCCGAGTTCCACACCCTTCATCAAACTGACCAGCGTGGCCCCACGCGGCAGCGACGGCGCCCACTCGAGCAGGTTGTCGCGCAGCGTCTGCGACGGGATGGCGAACGCAACCAGTTCGGCGTCGGCCAGTGCCGCGGTGGCGTCATGGGTCGCGTACAACGATTCCGGCAAGGTGATGCCGGGCAGGTAGTCCCCGTTCTGGTGCGCCAAGTTGATCTGCTGCGCGAGTTCCGGGCGGCGCGCCCACAGCGTCACGTCGGTCCCGGCGTCGCTGAGCACCTTCGCGAACGCGGTGCCCCAGGTGCCGGCGCCGAGTACGGTCGCCCTCACGCGGCACCCGATGACGGACGTTCGGTGCGGGTCCAGCGGTACAACCCGCCGGATGGGACGGGCACCCCGCGCAGCTCAGCGACGTCGTCGCGCAGCCGGAGCATCAGCACTTCGGTGACGTCGCGCAGCAAGGCGGCGCTCGCTTTCCGGTCGCGATAGGCCGTCAGATCGATCGGCTGGCCGATGGACAGGGTGTGCCGAGGGCGCGGAATGATGCGAAACCGCTTTCGGTAGAAGTCGATCGAATCCTGGACCCCCCACTGGGCGATGGGGATCACGGGCACGTCGGGCACCAGCAGCGCGAGCCTGGCGGCGCCGGTCTTGCCGATCATCGGCCAGCCCTCGGGGTCGCGGGTGACCGTCCCCTCGGGATGCAGCACGATCAACCGGCCCCGTTTCAGCGCGTCGACCGCCGCGGCCAGCGACTGGACCGCATCCACGGAACCGCGCTTGACCGGGATATGCCCCATGCCGCGCATAGCCGCCCCCACGACGGGCACATCGAAGATCGAGTCCTTGGCCAGGAAGCGCGGGGTGCGGGCCGCGTCGATGATCATCTTTGCGACGAGGAACGGGTCGATGTGGGACACGTGGTTCACCACGATGATCGCCGGGCCGGCGCCAGGCATCCGGTCCAGGTGGCGGTACCGGCACTTGATCCACAGCGAGAACGGCCAATACAGAACCAGCCATACGGTGCGCCAAGCCGCGCCCAGTGTTTCCCCGTGACCTGGACGGCGCAGTTTTTCCAGCCTCGGCACTGACGGTCCCCTCGTGTGTGTCATACACCGATCCGAAAGCAGTCTGCCGTATCCCCGCTCGCCGGCCCCGCAGCAGCTTCCTACACTCGGCCCAGTGCGATGGACCGTCCTGATTCCGGCCAAGTCATTGCCGGAGGCGAAATCCCGCCTGCTCGGCGCCACCGCCGACCCCAAGGCACACGCCCGGCTCGTTCTCGCCATCCGCGCCGACACCATCGCCGCGGCACGCAGCGCCGCCGGTGTCGCCCGTGTCGTGGTCGTCACGGACCGGCCTGCCGTGGTCGAGGGCGATCACGTCGTAGTCCAGTCGCAGCCGGGGCTCAACGCGGCCCTGCGCGAGGGGGCCGAGCACGCCAGCACCAGGTGGCCCGACGACGGCGTCGCCGCCCTGGTCGGCGACCTGCCCGCACTTCGACCTGAGGAACTCGCTGCCGCCCTCGCCCTGGCGGCAGAACGGCCGCGTGGGTACGTCCCCGACACCCAGGGCACAGGCACAACCCTGCTGACGGCAATCGCGGGCGAGGCCTTGCGGCCGGCGTTCGGCGCGGGCTCCGCCGCCCGGCATGCCCGCTCGGCAGCCGAACTGGCGGCCGGGACAGGGCTGCGCAGCGACGTCGACACCGCCGCTGACCTGGACGCTGCGGTGGCCGTCGGTGTCGGCGCCGCCACCCGCGCCGCGCTGGCCGAACGCGCAGGAATGCCATCGTCCACGTTGACTCGGCATAATCCCCCCATGAGCGTTCAGCGGACGTCCGGCGCGCCCCAACCGGCGTCCACCGTTGCCGCGACCTCCTACGGTGCGGCCTCGACGGCATTGAGCATCAAGCAGGGCCCGCTCGTCGAGCCGCCCATCGACCCGTCCGACTCGGTGCCCGAGGGCGATCTCGACGAAGCCCCCGACCTGGCCACCGATCTACCGCCGGACCGGTTCAGCAACCGCGAGCTGTCCTGGCTGTCCTACAACGCGCGTGTCCTGGCGCAGGCCGAGGACCCGAACCAGCCGCTGCTCGAACGGTGCAAGTTCCTGGCGATCTTCGCCAGCAACCTCGACGAGTTCTACATGGTGCGCGTCGCTGGCCTCAAGCGCCGCGCCGACATGGGGTTGCAGGTGACCTCCGCCGACGGGCTCTCGCCCCGCGAGGTCCTCGCGACGCTGGCCGAACGGACCCGCGACCTGGCCAAGCGGCATGCTCGCGTCTTCCGTGACGAAGTCACGCCGCTGCTCGAGGCCGAGGGCATCCACATCCGGCGCTGGGAGGCACTTGACGACGAGGAGAAATCCCGCCTCGCCGACTACTTCCGCTCCAAGGTGTTCCCGGTGCTGACGCCGCTCGCGGTCGACCCCGGGCACCCCTTCCCGTACATCTCCGGCCTCTCGCTCAACCTGGCCGTGCTCGT